>NZ_JBQCTZ010000018.1:0-36650 GCF_051963715.1 Neisseria sp. P0001.S005
GGCAAAGAAATTGAATTCAAAGTGATCAAACTGGACAAAAAACGCAACAACGTTGTTGTGTCCCGCCGCGCTGTTCTTGAAGCTACTTTGGGCGAAGAACGCAAAGCCTTGCTGGAAAACCTGCAAGAAGGTTCAGTTATCAAAGGTATCGTTAAAAACATCACCGATTACGGTGCATTCGTTGACTTGGGCGGCATCGACGGTCTGTTGCACATCACCGACTTGGCATGGCGCCGTGTGAAACACCCAAGCGAAGTTTTGGAAGTTGGTCAAGAAGTAGAAGCTAAAGTCCTGAAATTCGACCAAGACAAACAACGCGTTTCCCTGGGTATGAAACAACTGGGCGAAGATCCTTGGAGCGGCCTGACCCGTCGTTACCCACAAGGTACCCGCCTGTTCGGTAAAGTATCCAACCTGACCGACTACGGTGCGTTCGTTGAAATCGAACAAGGCATCGAAGGTTTGGTACACGTTTCCGAAATGGATTGGACCAACAAAAACGTACACCCAAGCAAAGTTGTTCAATTGGGTGACGAAGTTGAAGTAATGATCCTGGAAATCGACGAAGACCGCCGCCGTATCTCTTTGGGTATGAAACAATGCCAAGCTAACCCTTGGGAAGAGTTTGCTGCCAACCACAACAAAGGCGACAAAATCTCCGGCGCAGTTAAATCTATCACTGACTTCGGCGTATTCGTAGGTCTGCCTGGCGGTATCGACGGCCTGGTTCACTTGTCTGACCTGTCTTGGACCGAAGCCGGCGAAGAAGCTGTACGCAAATACAAAAAAGGCGAAGAAGTTGAAGCCGTTGTATTGGCCATCGACGTTGAAAAAGAACGCATCTCTTTGGGTATCAAACAACTGGAAGGTGATCCGTTCGGTAACTTCATCAGCGTAAACGACAAAGGTTCTTTGGTTAAAGGTTCTGTGAAATCTGTTGACGCCAAAGGTGCCGTAGTTGCTCTGTCTGAAGAAGTTGAAGGCTACCTGCCTGCTTCTGAATTCGCCGCTGACCGCGTTGAAGACCTGACTACAAAACTGAAAGAAGGCGACGAAGTTGAAGCCGTTATCGTTACCGTTGACCGCAAAAACCGCAGTATCCGTCTGTCTGTTAAAGCGAAAGACGCTAAAGAAAACCGCGAAGCGCTGAATTCAGTTAATGCTGCTGCAACTGCCAATGCCGGTACTACCAGCTTGGGCGACTTGCTGAAAGCCAAACTGTCCGGCGACCAAGAATAAGGTTGCAGACATGACGAAGTCTGAATTGATGGTTCGCCTTGCAGAAGTGTTTGCCGAAAAAAATGGCAATCAACTGCTGGCTAAAGATGTCGAATACAGTGTAAAAGTCTTGGTTGATACCATGACCCGCTCACTGGCTCGTGGACAACGTATCGAAATCCGCGGCTTCGGCAGCTTCGACTTGAACCACCGCCCTGCCCGTATCGGGCGCAACCCGAAAACCGGCGAGCGTGTAGAAGTGCCAGAAAAGCATGTTCCTCACTTCAAACCGGGTAAAGAGTTGCGTGAGCGTGTAGACTTGGCATTGCAAGAAAGTGCTCATTAATACTTAGTAGCAAAACGCCGCAGAAATGCGGCGTTTTTTTTGTTTTCACAAGAAATACCAAAGCCGGCTCTTTTCACGCATACCTTAATCGCACACTATTTCAACTATATCTACTACAATGCTTTTACAAAAAACTCAGGCCGTCTGAAATCATTTATAATAGACCGACTATTCTGTAATGAAAACATCATTCCAACTACCGTCCAAACTATTGCGAATGATGTTTCAACTATCGCCAGTAAAGCATAATAAAGGTTACACATGAGCAATAGAGACCAACTATTCACACCACCTCCATTTGAAAACCACAGCCCATTGACTTGGTATCAAGCTGCAGCTGAGCAGCCCAACTTCATCCGCGATGAAGCCCAAGCGCGAGCCATTGAATATTTGGATCGTTTATGGACCGAGCTGATGATGTTCAAACGCAAACGCAACCGTTTTCTCGGCCGTAGCTTGCGTTCCCCACAAGTACCTAAAGGACTCTATTTTTATGGCGGCGTAGGACGCGGTAAAAGCTTTTTGATGGATGCTTTTTTCGGCTGCCTCCCTTATCGTCGTAAGCGTCGCGTGCATTTCCATGCCTTCATGGCCGAAATCCATCAACGCCTTAAAGTCCTGAAAAGCGAAGCCAATCCCTTAAAAGCCGTTGCAACAGAAATTGCCAAAGAAACGCGCGTATTATGTTTTGACGAGTTCCACGTCAGCGATATTGCCGATGCCATGATTTTGGGCCGTTTACTGGAAAACCTGTTGAGTGAAGGTGTAGTCTTGGTAGCCACTTCCAACTACGCCCCATCCGAACTCTATCCTCAAGGCCAAAACCGCAGCAGCTTTCTCCCAACCATCGCCCTTATCGAGTCCAACCTGACCGTTTTAAATGTGGATGGCGGCGAAGATTACCGCTTGCGTACGCTGCGTCCTGCCGAAATTTTCTTTGTCCCCAATAATGAAGAAAATGAGCAAAAACTGGCTGCTTTATTTAAGGAAATGAGCGGAATCTCTGAATTAAACCCAGGCATTAGCATTATTCATGGACGGGAAATTCCTCATAAAGCCCAGTCAGAACACGCCATCTGGTTTGATTTTCGCGCATTATGTTTTGGCCCGCGTTCACAAGCTGACTACCTGTACTTGGCCGAACATTATGAGATGGTTTTCCTTTCAGGATTAGAACGTCTAACCCCGCAAGAAAAAGCAGAAGCACGCCGTCTGACATGGTTAATTGACGTTTTATATGATTTCCGTGTGAAATTGTGCGCCACCAGTGCAGTTGGCGTAAACGATATTTATGTCGAAGGCGATTTCGCCGAGGAATTTACCCGTACAGCCAGCCGTATGATCGAAATGCAATCCGAAGTCTATTTGGAACAACCACACCTGACTTTAAGCAAATAATGCCTTTCCCAAAAAGAGGCGAAATTTGGTAGAATACACTTCCCTCGCCTCTTGGCTACGGCAACTTACCTATTAATAAAAACAAGGACATAACATGGCCATCGAACGTACGATTTCCATCATCAAACCCGATGCAGTAGAAAAAAACGTCATCGGCAAGATTTACAGCCGCTTTGAAGAAAACGGCTTGCGCATTATTGCGGCGAAAATGAAACATCTCTCTGAGCGTGAAGCAAAAGAGTTTTATGCTGTACACAAAGACCGCCCTTTTTATGAAGACTTGGTTAAATTCATGACTCGCAATCCTGTTATGATTCAAGTATTGGAAGGTGAAAACGCCGTTGCCAAAAATCGTGAATTGATGGGCGCAACCAACCCAGCCGATGCAGCTCCGGGCACAATCCGTGCCGACTTTGCAGAATCTGTCAGTGTTAATGCCGTACATGGTTCTGACAGCGTTGAAAATGCTGCAATTGAAATTGCTTACTTCTTCAGCCAAAGCGAAATCTGCCCTCGCTAAGAGTAAAAGCCTGTAGCCGCTCTACGGCCGTCCGATTCATATCGGACGGCAAAACTGCTTTGTATGTCCTACAAATTAAAGGCCGTCTGAAAACATAAAGGCTTTTAAAGCAAAGCTGCCCAATAAGCCCCTTTGCTTTAAAAGCTTTACTGAGAAACATAAAAATACATGAAAACCAATCTACTGAATTACGATTTAAACGGACTGACGCAACACTTTGCCGAAATGGGTGAAAAGCCTTTTCGAGCCAAGCAGGTAATGCGTTGGATGCATCAAGCGGGTGCACAAAACTTTGAAGAAATGACTGACTTGGCCAAATCATTGCGCGCCAAACTGAATGAACAAGCCACAATCGAAGTGCCTAAATTAATGATGGCACAAGAATCTACGGACGGTACACGCAAATGGTTGCTGGATGTCGGCACGGGCAACGGTGTAGAAACCGTCTTCATTCCCGAAGCTGAACGCGGTACTTTGTGCATCTCTTCCCAAGTAGGTTGTGCATTGGAATGCACCTTCTGCTCTACCGGTCGACAAGGTTTCAACCGCAACCTGACTGCCGCTGAAATTATCGGTCAGCTTTGGTGGGCCAATAAAGCCATGGGTGTTACCCCTAAAAACGAACGCGTTATCTCCAACGTGGTGATGATGGGTATGGGCGAGCCTATGGCAAACTTTGACAATGTTGTTACTGCTTTGAGCATTATGTTGGATGATCATGGCTACGGCTTGAGCCGCCGTCGCGTGACCGTTTCCACTTCGGGTATGGTTCCACAAATGGATAGACTGCGTGATGCAATGCCTGTTGCTTTGGCTGTATCTTTACACGCATCCAACGATGAAGTGCGCGATCAGATTGTTCCCCTCAACAAAAAATACCCGCTTAAAGAATTGATGGCGGCCTGTCAACGTTATCTGGTCAAAGCCCCTCGCGACTTTATTACCTTTGAATACGTTATGCTCGACGGTATCAACGATAAAGCGCAACATGCGCGCGAATTGATTGAATTGGTTAAAGACGTACCATGCAAATTCAATCTGATTCCGTTCAATCCTTTCCCAAATTCCGGCTACGAACGTTCTACCAATGAAAATATCCGTGTCTTCCGCGATATTCTGCAACAAGCCGGCTTTGTCGTTACTGTCCGCAAAACCCGCGGCGACGATATCGATGCCGCTTGCGGACAATTGGCCGGACAAGTACAAGATAAAACACGCCGCCAACAAAAATGGCAACAGATTTTAGTCGAACAATAAGGTTAATTATGAAAATCAAGTTCGGATTCGCTTTACTTACCGCACTGACTCTTTCTGCCTGTGCTTCCTCTTCCGGCCCAAGCCCTAAAGAACGTGCCATTCAGGTTTCTAATATCAAAACTCAACTGGCTGTGGAATATATGCGCGGCCAAAACTACCGCCAAGCTACTGAAAGTATCGAAGAGGCGCTTAAGTCCAATTCAAAAAATGACCTTGCTTGGTTGGTACGCGCCGAGATTTATCAGTATTTGAAAGTCAAAGACAAAGCTCAAGAAAGCTTTCTTAAAGCATTGTCTTTAAAACCGGATAGTGCTGAAGTTAACAACAATTACGGTTGGTTCTTATGCAATCAAATGAATGCACCTGCCGAATCTATGGCTTATTTTGATAAAGCACTGGCCGACCCAACCTATCCAAGCCCCTTTATTGCCAATATGAATAAAGGCATTTGCAGTGCAAGGTTAGGCCAATACTCTTTGGCCCAAGCCTATTTGGAAAGGTCTTTAGCAGCGAATCCGCAATTCTTCCCTGCTTTCAAAGAACTTGCCCGAACCAAAATGATGGCAGGCAATCTGAACGATGCCGACTATTATTTCCGCCAATACCAAAGCAAAGTTGATGTCCTGCAGGCTGATGATTTGCTTTTAGGCTGGCGTTTGGCTACCGCCTTGGGCAATAAACACGCCGCATACGAATACGAAGCCCAACTTAGGGCAAACTTCCCTTATTCAGACGAACTACAAACCGTCACAACAGGCCACTAAATGGAAAATAACGATAAAATCAACTACGACACACAAGCCGCCAAAACATTGGGGGATGAATTACGCAAACACAGAACTGATGCCAAAATCGATATTCAAGATGTTGCTTCACGTTTGAAACTATCTGCCGAACAAATTGATGCTTTGGAAAAAGGGGAATATTCCGGCTTTCCCGGTTTAGTCTTTGTTTCAGGCTATCTGCGTTCATATGCACGATTTCTGAAAATCGATGAACAAACCATCGCCAAACATTTGCTCTCCATTACTCCGCAACTTGAAGACCATGTATACGCGGTAACACGCAGTTCCAACACCGGCTTAAGCTACAAAGACATTGAGAAACAAGGCTTCCCGAAATGGATATTGGGAGTAGCCGCATTGGCTTTGGCTGTAGGCGGCGTTTACTTTTGGCAAAGCAAATCCAGTTTTGAAAATGAACAGGCAAATATTCAAAACAGCAAAGATGTTGCCGATACGATGAAAACGCCTGCCTTAAAAACGGATAATGTTGCCGTTAGCGAAATGACGGAAGACGGCAAAAAAGAAATTACCAATAAGCCTGAAGTAACTAATGATCAAGCAGCTTCTGAAGCTTCTGCCGTAGCACAAGAAGAGAAGCCTGCCGTCAAAGTTGAGAAAGACGAACTTTGGATTAAAGTCCAATACCGAAGCAATCTGATTATTACAGACAAAGATGGAAAAGTAGTATTCAGCCGTATCGTTCCGGCCGGAAGCGAACAACGTCTGAGAGGCGGCGCGCCTTACAATGTTTGGATCGGTATTGCAGCCGGCTCGGAAGCCAATTACGGCGGCACACCTATCGAACCTTTGAAATACCGTGTTGCCGGTGAGAAATCCGCCTCTTTTGTTGCAGGAAAAAACTAAAATGACCACACCTAAACGCCGTCAGACACATCAAGTCAAAATTGACCACCTCATCATCGGCTCCGATGCGCCCGTTGTTGTGCAATCTATGACCAATACCGACACCGCAGATGCAGAAGCAACCGCCCGACAGGTCAAAGAGTTGAGCGATGCCGGCTCAGAAATGGTACGCATCACGGTCAATACTCCTGAAGCAGCTTCTAAAGTAGCCGAAATCCGCAGCCGCTTAGACGATATGGGCTACACCACTCCCCTGATTGGTGATTTCCATTTTAATGGCGAACGCTTATTGGCCGAATTTCCTGAGTGCGGCAAGGCCCTGTCTAAATACCGCATCAACCCTGGCAATGTCGGCAAAGGTGCAAAAGGCGATGAAAAATTTGCCTTTATGATTCGTACTGCCGCAGAAAACAATAAAGCCGTACGCATCGGTGTGAACTGGGGTTCGCTTGATCAAAGCCTTGCCAAGCGCATGATGGATGCCAACCTAGCTTCTGCTACACCGAAGCCGCCTGAAGAAATCATGAAAGAGGCTTTGATTGTTTCAGCGCTGGAATCGGCAGAAAAAGCCGTGGCTTTGGGCTTGCCCGAAGACAAAATCATTTTGTCGTGCAAAGTAAGCGCCGTACAAGACTTGATTCAGGTTTACCGCGAATTGGGCAGCCGTTGCCGCTATCCACTCCATCTCGGTCTGACCGAGGCTGGCATGGGCAGCAAAGGTATTGTAGCATCTACCGCGGCCTTGGCCGTATTGCTGCAAGAAGGTATCGGTGACACCATTCGAATCTCCCTAACCCCCGAGCCCGGCAGTTCGCGCACTCAGGAAGTCATTGTCGGTCAGGAAATCCTGCAAACCATGGGCTTGCGTTCCTTCACACCAATGGTTACAGCCTGCCCGGGCTGCGGCCGTACCACCAGTACCGTATTCCAAGAATTGGCGCAAGACGTACAAAACTATTTACGTCAAAAAATGACTATTTGGCGCACTGAGTATCCAGGTGTTGAATCATTGAACGTTGCCGTAATGGGTTGCGTAGTCAATGGCCCGGGCGAAAGCAAGCTTGCCGATATCGGTATCAGCCTGCCAGGTACAGGTGAAACTCCGGTTGCGCCGGTTTATGTAGACGGCGAACGGAAAGTGACCCTCAAAGGCGACAATATCGCTGCAGAGTTTTTACAAATCGTTGAAGATTATGTCAAAACCAACTACTGCGAAGGTGGCGCAAAACGTAAACAAAACCGTGTCATTCCGATTCAGTCTGCCTAAAACATTATCAAGATAAAGAGGCCGTCTGAAAATATGTTGGGCAAACTGGATACTTGGCTGACTGAGCATCCCAAACGCAAGGATTTGCATGGTTGGCGACGCTTTATCGTTGAATTTTGGTTTTTCGGTTTAAAAGAAGCACGAGCCTGCTTATTTGCAGGCTTGTTTTTCATTGCCATGTTCCTCGTCCCAAAAACAGGCTGGTTAGGGATTTCGCGCTACGACCTACTGCTGATTTTTGCCGTCTCCGTACAAGCAGCCATGCTGTATTTCAAGCTGGAAACTTGGGATGAAGTGAAATCGATTACGCTGTTTCACTTAGTGGGCTTTGCTTTAGAGTGGTTCAAAACATCAGGTGATATCCAATCTTGGAGCTATCCTGATGAGGCATACACCAAAATCGGCGGCGTACCGCTGTTTGCAGGCTTTATGTATGCCGCAGTCGGCAGCTATATCATTCAAGCATGGCGGCTGTTTGACCTCAAAATCAAAAGCCATCCGCCATATTGGTTGGGTACTTTGTGCGCACTGGCGATTTATATCAATTTTTTCACCCATCACTATATCGGCGACTATCGCTGGTACCTTGCAGCTTTCGCTCTCGGCCTATACGCTCGGACAACAGTCTTATACACGCCCTATGACACCACTCGCAAAATGCCGCTCCTGCTCGCTTTCGTCCTGATCGGATTTTTTATTTGGCTGGCGGAAAATTTGGGAACCCTATTCGGCGTTTGGCGCTATCCCAACCAAATCGGCGCGTGGGCATCGGTATACATCAGCAAATGGAGCTCATGGGCTTTATTGGTGATGATGACTTTTACCATCGTTGCGAATTTAAAACATATCAAACATACCATCAGCGTATCAAAAGATTAGTTGCTTAATATTTTAAAAGGCCGTCTGAAACTTTCAGACGGCCTTTCATTTTCAACAATCAATTAAACAAACTTAAGGCTTTCACAAACACCATAATGACGCCGTAGCCCAAAGGAATGCAAACCAAAGCCCAGCGCCACCATACACCGATACCGCCCGCTGATACTTTTTTACTGATCAGATAGGCATCGGATACAGCGGTTTCATCATCGGGATTGCGGCTATGTGCCGCTACTTTAATGTCTTTCTCATGATGCTTTTCATGAACCGAACGGACACTCAAATTACACAATAAACCGACAATCAACAAACCTGCCATGATGTACATGGTAATGCTATAAGCTTCAGCAGCCGGAACACCGCTTTCAATTTGGCTTTGGCGGATATAGTTGACCAACACCGGGCCAATAACAGCCGCAGTTGACCATGCCAGCAAAATCCTGCCGTGGATTGCACCGACTTGATAAGTGCCGAACAAATCCTTCAGATACGCCGGAATCGCTGCGAAACCGCCGCCATACATGGAAATAATGACGCAGAACCCAATAACAAACAAAGCCTTGTTACCGCTCCCGCCAATCGACGGAATGGCAAAATACAACAGCGAGCCGAGCACAAAGAAAATAGTATAAGTATTTTTACGTCCGATTTTGTCGGACACGCTGGACCACAAAAAGCGGCCGCCCATATTAAACAGACTCAACAGGCTCACAAAACCTGCCGCCGCACCCGCACCAATGGCCGCTTGTTTTCCTACAGATGCCTCGGAAAAAAGCTCCTGAATCATGACCGAGGCCTGACCCAAAACGCCGATACCCGCTGTCACGTTCAAGCACAACACCCAAAACAAGAGCCAGAATTGCGGCGTTTTCATGGCTTGTGAGACATTGACATGATTGCTGCTGACCAATTTGCTTTTGATTTTCGGCGCAACATAACCTTTAGGTTTCCAGCCATCGGCAGGTACACGGATCGTAAATGCACCGAACATCATCAACACCAAATAAAACAACCCTAAAACCACAAAAGTCTGCGCGACGCCAACCGAAGTTTCACTGGAGAAAAAATTCATCAGCGACACGGATAAAGGCGAAGCCAACATCGCGCCACCGCCAAAACCCATAATCGCTAAACCTGTCGCCATGCCTGGTTTATCGGGAAACCATTTCATCAAAGTCGATACAGGCCCGATATAGCCCAAGCCCAAACCAACCCCGCCAATCACACCGTTGCCCAAATAAAGCAAAAACAGATTGTGCGTATGGACGCCGATCGCCGACACAAAAAAGCCCAAACTAAAGCAGCAGGCAGCAACAAACATTGCTTTACGCGGCCCAACGCGTTCCATCCATGTACCGAACATGGCCGCTGACGCCCCCAACATCGCCAAGGCAATACTGAAAATCCAACCCACCGTGGTCAGCTTCCAATCTCCTGCAGCCGACTCAGTGATACCGATAAGCTTGGTCAGCGGCGCATTGAACACGGAATAAGCGTATATCTGCCCGATGGCAAGATGCACGGCCAAAGCGGCAGGCGGTACCAGCCAACGATTAAAGCCGGGTTTGGCAATGGTCGCCTCACGGTCTAGAAATTTCATAAAATCCTCTTGTCTATGTGTGTCAAACGCTGATTCCATATCATGCGTAATCAAAAAATTGTTGACAATATTTTAGCATAATCTCCCGTTTATCCTTTTTTCTGCTCCATGATAATTTTGCGTATCAGACAGAAAAAACATTCATCTAAACCATTTCTTCACGCCAATATCGACAAAAAGGCCGTCTGAAAATTTTTCAGACGGCCTTTTCACTCATATCGTTTTATGCGGCGAAGCGTTTGGCAACTTCATCCCAGTTAACGATTTCCCAGAAACCTTTCAGGTAGTTAGGACGGCTGTTGCGGTAGTCGATGTAATAGGCGTGTTCCCATACGTCGCAAGTCAACAGCGGAATGTTTTCAGTAGTCAGCGGAGTACCTGCATTGGAAGTAGAAACCAGATCCAATTCACCGGCAGGCGTTTTCACCAACCATGCCCAACCGGAGCCGAAAGTACCGGCCGCGCAAGCATTGAACGCTTCTTGGAATTTCTCGAAGCTGCCCCATTTGGCGTCGATGGCCGCAGCCAATTCGCCGGCAGGTTTGCCTTGGCCTTTAGGGGTAAAGCCCAGCCAGTAGAAAGTATGATTCCAAGTTTGGGCAGCGTTGTTGAACATACCGCCGGAAGATTTTTTCAGGATTTCTTCCAAAGGCATTTCTTCAAACTCAGTGCCTTTGATTTGATTGTTCAAATTGGTGATGTAAGTTTGATGGTGTTTGCCGTAGTGAAACTCCAAAGTTTCTTTGGTCAGATGTGGGGACAACGCATCCAGTTCATAAGGCAATTGTGGCAGCTTGTGTTCCATTTTTATGCTCCTAATTATTGATATTTATATTTTGGTAGTGTGTGTTGTCAAATCGACAACATAGCTATTTTACCTGCTTTAGCGTAAACAAACCAATTGAACTTACACTGCGCTATAATAGTGGATTGCAATTTTCCAGCCAGAGATGCCCGTCATGAGCAATTATTCCGATATGCCGTCTGAAGACCGTGAAATCAGCGCATTGTCACTACCGCCACATTCCACAGAGGCGGAGCAATCCGTATTGGGCGGCCTGATGCTGGAAAATTCTGCTTGGGACCGTATTGCCGATGTCGTTTCCGGCGAGGATTTCTACCGCCACGAACACCGCCTGATTTTTCGTGCGATTGCCAATCTGATTAATGAAAGCCGTCCTGCCGACGTTATTACCGTTCAAGAAAGTTTGGAACGCAATGAAGAATTGGACGCGGCAGGCGGATTCAACTACCTGATTACGCTAGCGCAAAACACGCCATCTGCTGCCAATATCCGCCGCTACGCCGAAATTGTGCGCGAGCGTTCCATCATGCGCCAGCTTGCCGAAGTTGGCACGGAAATTGCACGCAGTGCCTACAATCCGCAAGGGCGCGATGCAGGCCAGCTTTTGGACGAGGCGGAAAACAAAGTATTCCAAATTGCCGAAAGTACCGCCAAATCCAAACAAGGCTTCCTTGAGATGCCCGACCTTTTGAAAGAAGTGGTCGAGCGCATCGATATGCTTTATTCGCGCGACAATCCTGATGAAGTAACCGGTATATCGACAGGTTTTATCGACCTCGACAAAAAAACATCAGGCCTCCAACCGGGCGATTTGATCATCGTCGCAGGCCGTCCGTCTATGGGTAAAACAGCCTTTTCGATCAATATTGCGGAACACGTTGCCGTAGAAAACAAATTACCTGTCGCTGTATTCTCTATGGAGATGGGCGGTGCGCAGCTGGTCATGCGTATGCTGGGTTCAGTCGGACGTTTGGATCAAAGCGTTTTAAAAACCGGCAGATTGCAAGACGAACACTGGGGCCGTCTGAACGAAGCGGTCGTTAAACTCTCCGATGCACCCATGTATATCGATGAAACTCCGGGTTTGACCGCGCTCGAACTCCGAGCCCGCGCCCGCCGTCTTGCGCGCCAGTTCAACGGCAAATTGGGCTTGATCGTCATCGACTACCTGCAATTAATGTCAGGCTCCGGCCGTTCTGACAACCGCGCTTCCGAGCTTGGCGAAATTTCCCGCTCCCTCAAAGCATTGGCGAAAGAGTTGCAAGTTCCCGTCATTGCCCTGTCACAGTTGAGCCGTACAGTTGAGCAGCGTACCGACAAACGCCCGATGATGTCCGACTTGCGTGAATCCGGTGCCATCGAACAAGATGCCGACTTGATTATGTTCATGTATCGTGATGAATACTACAACTCAGAATCACCCGCAAAAGGCTTGGCGGAATGTATTATCGGTAAACACCGTAACGGTCCCGTCGGGAAAGTATTCCTCACTTGGATGGGTCAATTTACCAAATTTGATAATGCCGCCTATGTTCCAGAATCCATGTTGATGGAAGATTGAGACAGATTGTCTGAAAAACTAACCGAATTTCATATTTTATTAGTCACGCATTCCAAAATCGTTTAGAATAAATCCAATAAAAGCAAAAGCATTGCCACAGGCAAATGCAAAAGAGAAAACGTCGGTTACCCCAACACATTACTACCAAAAATCACTCATGTATCAGACACAAAAAGGCTTCACTCTAATTGAGTTGCTGATCGTCATTACTATTGCAGCAGTAATGGCCGTCATCGCACTTCCCAATATGAATCAATGGATTGCCTACAAACGTGCGGCATCGCAAGCAGAGCAAATTGCTAATCTGCTGCGCTTCGCGCGAAATGAGGCCGTCCGTCTCAATCTTCCCGTTTACATTTGCCCGGTCAAAATTAAATCCGATGGCTCGCCCAATAACGGTTGCGATTCCAAATATGCCGGTAATGGTATGTTGGCCTACGCCGATAAAAACGAAGACTTACGCTATCAAAACGATACTGTCGATTTATCCATCCGCTCCATTATTCTCAATGGGGACACCGACAAAGTGGAATACAGCTTCAACTATATCCCTATCGGCAATGACCGTTCTACCCTTTCTGCTTCAGCTTCAAAAGAAGTCTGGTGGAGATTTCTTCCCAATGGTACATTTGGCCATTCAACCGATGGTAAGAATTATCAATTTTCAGACGGCCACATCAAAATCAGCCTAACAGATAAATCTGCCGCCGATGCTGAAACCAAGAAAGCCCGTGCTACCGTACTTTTAATCAATGGTAATGGGCATGTCGAAATCTGTGCTAAAAACGATGAGCGCAAAATGTGCGAATACTCTTCCAAATAATAACAACGGTATCTTATGAACATTACTAATCCTACTCATCTCAGATTATTTAAAGGCCGTCTGAAAACGAGCTCATCAAGCTTTACCCCAAAACTTCAATCAGGCATGACCCTGATTGAAGTTTTGATTGCCATGTTTGTCCTTGCCATCGGTGTGCTGGCCCTTCTGGCTGTCCAACTGCGTACTGTATCCAACGTGCGCGAGTCTGAAAATCAAACCACCGTCGCCCAAATTACGCAAAATCTGATTGAAGGCATGCTCATTAACCCAACGCTCTCTGAAGAAACCGATACTACGGGGGAAAAAACCTCCCGTTATAAAAAATCCTATGATGCCTATCTAAAATCCGACTCTAAACAAACTGCAAAATTTGAAGCCAAAATGAACAAAACCCAACTTGCACAGGCTCAAATTGCCCAGTTTAAAGCCGACTTAGCCAAAGCCCTTCCCGAAGCCCAAGTCTTCTCGACCATCTGCAAAGATTCTTCCGGTGCAGAGCCAACTTACGAAAATGGGTTTAACGCAAAATGCGATGGCAAAGGCGACACGACCATCGTTAAAGTTTTATGGTTGCAAGATGTCGAAGAAGAAAATAGCGCAAAAAATCTCAATAAATCGGGGCATCACGTTGTCTATACCTACCAATCACGCGTAAGAGACTAACAATGAACAATAAACGCTTACTCAACCATATTCCCAATAAAATCGCCATTCGTGGCTTCAGCATCCTTGAATTTCTGGTTGCCAGCCTGCTCAGCATGATCGTCTTAATGGCTGTCAGCTCCACCTACTTTACTGCGCGCGGATTAAACAAGTCTGCCAACGCCCGTATCGGTATCCAACAAGATTTGCGCAACGCCGCCAACATGATCGTCCGCGATGCGCGTATGGCAGGCAATTTCGGTTGCTTCAATATGGCGAATTTTCCTGCCTCTGCAGTGATAGAAGATAAAAGCTCAGATGAATATGCCTTAAAAACAGCCGGTGTTAATAAGCTGTTACCTGTTAAAGAAATCAATAAATTAAGCTATACCGGCTTTACTCAAACTGGCAAAGCCCTGCTGTTCCAATACGGTATCGACAAAGCAGACTCAACTGAAAAAACTGCTATTGCCAGCAGCTGCTCCGGCATTGCCAAACCTCACACAAAAATTAAAGATTTGGCTGTGGCAAAATTGGCTTTAAAAATTACCAACTCTGATCAAGACGGCAGTATTGCCATTATGAAACATGAAATGATTGCCTATGCCGTCGGTAAACTTGGCGAAGAGAGTGGCTTATTCCGTTTCCAATTATCTGATGATGGCTCATGGAGTAATCCGCAGCTGTTGATTAAAGGCATTACAACCATGGATATCCACTATATCTATGCAGAATGTCCTGATTCTGAAAATGCATCTGCCAGCGGAGTAAATACAGAATTATTTGATTACAAAAACGCATTGGATATCTCAGCTGAGGCTAAGTCTCCGGTTTCTATCCAAATCGTACTGAATAACGGCAGTATTGACCCATCAAAAGAACAAGACAATAAAGTCGATATCTATAATATTAATGCCACTATCCGCGGAGGAAACGTATGCGCCGACCGATCACTCTAATCAAACCTGACCGGCAGCAGGGCTATGCTTTGTTTATCGTTTTAATGATGATGGTCGTCATCGCCCTGCTCGTGGTCACAGCTACCCAATCCTACAATACTGAACAGCGTATCAGCACCAATGATGCCGACCGCAAACTGGCAACCACCCTAGCCGAAGCGGCACTGCGTGAAGGTGAAAATCAAATTTTTGATATTGAAGGTAAAAAGACTACTTTTACCGCAAAATGTGAAAAAGGTTTATGTTCCACACCAAACGTCAAATCCAATGACGATTTTACTGAAGAAGGTAGCCCAACCGTAGATGCTTGGAAGCGCAAATGCGACAAAAACCTGTGTATTGACACCAATGGTACGGAATATCCTTTAGATAAAAAAAGCGGCATCGCAAACAATCCACGCTACATCATCGAATATTTAGGCAAAACTACCGAGGGTCGAATTACCTACCGTGTTACAGCCAAAGCATGGGGTAAGAATGCCAATACCCAAGTCATTCTTCAGTCTTACGTTGCCAGCGAATAATAAAATGAATACCGCCTCTACTAAACAACTAGGCTTTACGCTGGTTGAGATGATGATTGCCGTCGCCATCTTAGCCATCCTGAGCGTCATTGCCATTCCCTCTTACAACCGCTACATTGAACGCGGCTACCAATCACAAGCGCATGCCGAGTTAGTCGCCATCAATTCCGCTTTTAAAACCCAGATGGTTAAAAATCCAAAGTGGAAAACTGATGAGATTAAAACCAAGTTGGATGACTTTATTTCCTCATATAAAGGCCATAAAGATTTGGCAGACAAATACAAATACTCTGCCGAAATGATTGATACCAGTACAAGCCGAGCCTATCGTTTGAAAGCCATTCCCACAAAAACAGGCTATACCCTTTCCGTTTGGATGGATAGTTTGGGCAATACTTACAAATGCACTGATATTGATTCCGCCAAAGATTCCAAAACCACAATGACCAATAGCAAAGGTTGCGAATCGGTTTCCAAAAAGAAATCTTCTTAGTCTGACAAATATAAAAAAGCAGTGTCATCTTACTGACACTGCTTTTTTATATTTTACTGTTTCCAATCATCGTCTCGGCGTTGACGCTTCAACAAGATCCTGACTGCACCATCATTACCTTGTCGAGGCTCGACATAAGCCAACACATCAGGATGCTGCATCAACCAGCGGCGCGTCATATTTTTTAAAACCGGTTTATAGCCTGAAGAACCCAAGCCACTACCGTGGACAATCTCGCCGCAAACGCCGCGTTTTTTCGTAAACTCAATAAATTCGTTCAATACCTGCTGCGCTTCTTCCTGAGTATAGCCGTGCAAATCCACATCAGCCACAACAGGATAATGGCCGTTTCGCAAACGCATCAAATCATTTTTACCCTGCCCGTTTTTACTGAACGAAGCCGGCGGTTCTTCCCAGCCGCCGCTGCCCACATAAAAATAATCTTCCTGCTCCAAAGTTGCCATTTCTTTAGGTCGCGGTTTGATAGGCGATTTATCGCGAGGCTGCTCATAATAGTTGCCGGCATTTTTCAAAGGCGTAACCTTGCCAACCGCCTTGCTGAAATCCACATCTTCTGCCTGCTTTTTAGCCTTCGCTTCGGCTTCCCGCTCCGCAGCTTCCTTTTTCGCCTGTTTGCCCAAAGCCTTCAGCGTTTCTTGAAAGTTTGCCGTCATGGTTTGTCCTTTCCAAAAAATTGATTGCACACATTATAGCAAACCCGGCTACAAGGCCGTCTGAAAGACTCTTATCATCGCTTCGTGTTTAGGGTATAGTATTAACGCATTGCCAGTCTTATAAAAGAGAGAAAATATGTTTAAACGCCCAGAAGAAATCATCGTCTTGATACTTGCCCTATTATGGGTCGGACTCAGCTACTACTTTGCCGCCATCCTGATTTCAGATGCCTACACCATCCTCCTGATTACCGTACTGACTTTCGTTTGGGCAGCCATCTGTTTCCTTTTATGGCAGCGCAACTTAAGCCGTCATATTTGGCCGCTGTTCCTCGGCAGCCTGGTTGCCTGCTGGTGGCCATACTTCACTTGGCTTGCCAGCGACGTTCCTGAAGGTACATGGTATTCAGGCTGGACATTCAAATCCATTATCGCCCTGATTCCCGTTGTTGCCGCTTATATTTTCAAGTGGAAACGAAGCCGGAAAAACAAAATCTCCAACACCATTGCCTAATACCTCGCGCCGTCTTTTTCAGACGGCGTTTTCCATATCTGACATAACGCTCAGACTGTCAACAATTCCAATAAAATGCTATACTCTTCACACGATTTAACACCCTAAAACAGGCCGTCTGAAAGACTTATCAAGATGATCAGCAAACAAGAATACCAAGCCCAAGCCGCACAAGGTTACAACCGCATTCCACTCGTTCAAGAGCTGCTTGCCGACTTGGACACACCGCTCTCAATCTACCTCAAACTTGCCAACAAGCCTTTCACCTACCTGCTCGAATCCGTTGTCGGTGGCGAACGCTTCGGCCGCTATTCCTTTATCGGCCTGCCTTGCAGCCACTATCTCAAAACCAGCGGCAAACATGTCGATGTGTATCAAAACGGCGAAATCGTCGAACAACACGACGGCAATCCCCTGCCCTTTATCGAAGCCTTCCACAACCGCTTCAAAACGCCAGAAATCCCAAACCTGCCACGCTTTACCGGTGGCCTGGTCGGCTATTTCGGTTATGAAACCATCTACAATTTCGAACATTTTGCCCACCGCCTGAAACATACGGCCAAAGCCGATCCCCTCGGCACGCCCGACATCCTCCTGATGCTCTCGCAAGAGCTTGCGGTAGTGGATAACCTAAGCGGCAAAATCTACCTGATTGTTTATGCCGATCCGTCTCAAGCCAACGGCTATGAACGCGCACGCGAACGTCTTGAAGACATCCGTACCCAGTTACGCCAAAGTTGTGCCATCCCGCTTTCCCTCGGCAGCAAACAAACCCAAGCAGTCAGCGAATTTGGAGAAGAACCTTTCAAAGCCTGCGTCAATAAAATCAAAGACTACATCTTTGCAGGCGACTGCATGCAGGTTGTCCCCAGCCAACGCATGAGCATGGAATTTACCGATAATCCGCTTGCCCTCTACCGCGCCCTGCGTACGCTAAACCCATCGCCGTATATGTTCTACTACGATTTCGGCGATTTCCATATTGTCGGCTCTTCGCCCGAAATCCTTGTCCGCCGCGAACGCGACGATGTCATCGTCCGCCCTATTGCCGGTACTCGCCTGCGCGGCAAAACACCAGCCGAAGACCTTGCCAACGAGCAAGACCTGCTGAGCGATGCCAAAGAAATTGCCGAACACGTCATGTTGATTGACTTAGGACGCAACGACGTCGGCCGCATCAGTAAAACCGGCGAAGTCAAAGTCACCGACAAAATGGTGATTGAAAAATACTCCCATGTAATGCACATCGTCTCCAACGTCGAAGGCCGTCTGAAAGACGGCATGACCAACATGGACATCCTCGCTGCCACCTTCCCGGCAGGCACACTTTCCGGCGCCCCCAAAGTCCGCGCCATGGAGATCATCGAAGAAGTCGAACCAAGCAAACGCGGCATCTACGGCGGCGCAGTCGGCGTATGGAGTTTCAACAACGACATGGACTTAGCCATTGCCATCCGTACTGCCGTGATTAAAAACAATACACTCTTCGTCCAAAGCGGCGCAGGCGTAGTTGCCGACTCCGACCCAACCTCCGAATGGCAGGAAACGCAGAACAAAGCCCGCGCAGTAATCCGCGCAGCACAAATGGTGCAAGAAGGGCTGGATAAATAATTTTCAGACGGCCTTTTTGACTGAAGTTTATCCAAAAGAAAACTTATCTCTAAAGAAAAAACCATGAAATACGGAACCGCAACTATATTAATTGTTGGGCTGCTTTCAGCCTGTTCTTCCGTCAACACAATGACTACAAAAGAGAGTAAACCCATAAATCAGAATATACAAACCACACCTGGAAGACCAAACCTGACCGCACCCGAAGTGCTGACCAAGGTTTTGGATTTCCTGCGCCATGCCCAATCACCCGATGACTTCCGGATTGAAACAGCGGAAAAAGTAATGAAAATGAAATTTGCCCCATATAGCAAAGAAGAAAAATCGGCATGGGATTTTTATGCAGCCAATAACTTTGGAAATACCGGCTGGGGATGGTGGATTAATTTCAATTCAAAAGAGAAAAGCGGGAAAGTGCACTTATATTTCGGTAACGGAGGGGGGTATTCCCCTGCTACACCGATTTGCCAGATGGATTTGGATCATTTCCATCCGCTGCTGGAGCAGGCGGGGTTTATTTACACAGGTAAAGGACATATGGGCAGACCTTTTAATGGTTACGTAAAAACGTATCCGGATGGATATAAATCTCATCTTAATGTGTTCTACCAAGGGGAAAGCAAAGAAAAAGTATTGCATGACTGTATCAATGAAATTACCTTTCTTGTTTTTAAAAAAGGTTTGTAGAAAATGAATAAAATCAATCCTAAGCTGCAAACTGTTTTAGACAACTTTGCCCAAAACTCTCTACCTAACGGCAAAAAGTCAGATGAATACCGTAATCTGCTTGCTGCAGTAACTGCTTCTCATGCATTAAACGAAAGGCTCAATACGGCAGCAGAAAAAGGCTATTTGGATAAACTGGCGGTCAATAAAAATCCGCATGCTGGCGCCAGCTACAATGCGAGTAAAACCCGGATCTCCATTAATCTGTCGCAGCTGAAAACGAGGCTGTTGTTTCAGACGACGTTTCTTGACAAAAGGTCGTCTGAAAGATCAGCTTCCCTGCCTCGAAAGAACCCTATGCAATACACAATCGCAACTGCATTGACCATCGGGCTGCTGCTTTCAGCCTGCTCCACTGCAAACCCCATACCCACAAAGGAGGGCAACATGATGAATCAAGATACACAGCAGATTGCCGGAAGACCGGATCTGACCGCACCCGAAGTATTGACCAAGGTATTGGATTTCCTGCGCTATGCCCAATCACCTGAGGATTTTGAGATTGAAACGGCAGGGAAAGTAATGAATTTAAAGTTGCTGGAACGTACAGATGGTTATAGCGATTTTTATATCGGTAATAAGTTTGGCGACAGCAATTGGATCTGGTCAATTAATTTTACAAAAGATCAATCCGGAAAAATGCGCTTACATTTCGGTGATGTAGGAGAGGATCTCCCTGCCACACCGATTTGCCAGATGGATTTGGACCGGTTCCATCCGCTGCTGGTGCAGGCGGGATTTACCTATACAGGGAAGGGACGCTTGGGTAAGCCTTTCAACGGCTATGAAAAAAAATATCCGAATGGCTACGAAGCAGATCTCCAAGTCTTTTATCAGGGGGAAAGTGCAGAAAAAGTACTGCATAAATGCATCAATGAAATTACTTTCGATATTTTCAAGCCAGGGTCATAAAACATGAGTCAGATCAATCCTCAACTGCAAAAGATATTGGACGACTTTGCCCAAAATTCGCTCCCCAACGGCAAAAACTCAAACGAATACCGCAATCTGATTGCCACCGTAACGGCATCACCCGTATTGACCGAACGTCTCAATATCGCAGCGGAAAAGGGCTATTTAGACAAACTGGCGGTCAATAAAAATCCGAATGCTGGCGCCAGCTACAATGCGAGTAAAACCCGGATCTCCATTAATCTGTCGCAGCTGAAAACGAGGCTGCTGTTTCAGACGACGTTTCTTGACAAAAGGTCGTCTGAAAGATCAGCTTCCCAGTTTTGAAAGAACCCCATGAAATACACAATCGCAACCGCATTGACCATCGGGCTGCTGCTTTCAGCCTGCTCCACCGCAAACCCCATACCCGCAAAGGAGGGTAACATGATGAATCAAGACAAACAGCAGATTGCCGGAAGACCGAATCTGACTGCACCTGAAGTGCTGACCAAGGTATTGGATTTCTTACACTACGCCAAATCGCCAGAAGATTTTAGAATTGAAACGGCGGAAAAGGTGATGAAAATGAACTTAGTCCCATATAGCAAAGAAGAAAACTCAGCATGGGATTTTTATGCAGGCAATAATTTTGGAAATACCGGCTGGAGCTGGTGGATTAATTTCGATTTGGATAAAAGTGGGACAATGCGTTTATATTTCGGTGATGGAGGGGGGTATCCCCCTGCTACACCGATTTGCCAGATGGATTTGGATCAGTTCCATCCGCTTCTGGAGCAGGCGGGGTTTACCTATACAGGGAAGGGACGTTTGGGCAAGCCTTTCAACGGCTATGAAAAAAAATATCCAAACGGCTATAAATCACATCTGAAAGTCTTTTATCAGGGGGAAAGTGCACAAAAGGTACTGCATAAATGCATCAATGAAATTACTTTCAATATTTTTAAACCAGGGTCATAAAACATGAATCAGATCAATCCTCAACTGCAAAAGATATTGGACGACTTTGCCCAAAATTCGCTCCCCAACGGCAAAAACTCGGATGCATACCACAATCTGATTGCCGCCGTAACAGCATCACCCATATTAACCGAACGACTCAATACCGCAGCGGAAAAGGGCTATTTGGACAAACTGGCTGTCAATAAAAATCCGCATGCCGGCGCCAGCTACAATGCGAGTAAAACCCGGATTTCCATTAATCTGTCACAGCTAGAAACGCCGGATGAACAAAAATCCCTTATCTTCCAGCTTGGCCATGAAATGCAGCACGGTTTCTTTTACTACGAACAGGGACATAAAGAAACGGAAAACCGGGTACTTGCCGAAATCAACACAATTGCGGAAAGCGATGCCAAGCGCAAAGACTATACCAAACCACTGAAAGATTTGCTGGATGCCGAACGCAACAATGAGGCGTTGGCAATGATTGCGGGCTGGAATGCTGTCGTCAGCTACGAACAGAAACAGCAGGGGAAAACCAATCTCAGCCTGCAAGAGGTTGTCGGTAAAGGATTCGGATACGAGCAGTATTTTTTAGATGAAACTGCACTTGGAAATAAAAAGATTGTCCCTACCCGAGGATTGAAATTCAATCCCGATATGACTGTCTCCGACAGCCAAAAAGAAATCCTTGCCCATACCTATTACGACCAGCCGCCCGAAAAGGCACAACTGGGGCCGCACGGCGAATCGGACTACCGCAACATCTATGCGGCGCACGTCATTGGCTACATCGTGCGCAAGCATTACGCACATGACCCAAAAGCCAAGCTGGTCATCGATATGAAGGGGCTGGGACTGGAAGAGCGTCAGCTCGAGATCAACGGCCTGGACTTGGGTGATGAAGACCGCCGCAGAGTGTATTACGACAAATCCCACCCGAAAACACCGCAATACTTTGATCATACCATCAATGGTGACAATCAATTTGAGTATGTTCCGATTACTAACCCTAAATCTGAAACCGAAGAGCAGAACTATCCTTATTCTCTCAAAAATATGCCAGAGCAGGCGCAAAAACTTCACGCGCAAATTACAGACAAATTTACTGAATTTATAAAAAAACATCATCTGCCTTATTCAGAAGACAGTATCCAGAACGGTATTGCGGCCTTAACTGCTGAAGCCTATGCTAAAAAACTTCCTGAAATTATGGCATTCAACATCACAAAAGATAACTGTCTGGGCGTCATGCATAAGGATAATACTTTTCTCCGAATCGCTAAAGTTGATGTCAATGAAGCAATGAACATTGATTCCAGAGAAAGCTTTAAAGATATACTGAAAACTGAACAAAACTTTCAGTTAGAAGCTGAACAACGTGAAATGGAAAAACAGATGAATCATTCACAAAGTATGGGAATAGTTCGTTAATACTGTCAAAAGTAAAGCCTATAATCTCTAGAAATTTTTAGGCTACTATAAAAATTAAATACTGATCTTCTAAACTATATCAGTCTAAAATGGGCATAATGATACTAAACGAAAAACAACTAAAATCCATCAGCAAATTCCTTAGCTTTATCTTACGTCATCATCCTGAGCAAATCGGCATTACTTTGGATAAAGACGGCTGGGTGGATATTGATACCCTGCTGACACAGGTAAATCATCCCGAGCGCGGCTTTACGGGCAATCCGCTGACCTACGAAGTATTGCTGGAAGTGGTCGAAAACAACGATAAAAAACGGTTTACCCTTTCTGAAGACGGCAAACGCATCCGCGCGGCGCAAGGTCATTCGACGGCACAAGTTCAGGTCGAACACAAAGTGGCAACGCCTCCTCAGATTTTGTATCACGGTACGGCTGAGCACTCTGTTCCGTCTATTTTGGAGCAAGGCCTGCATTCTGCCTCGCGCCATTTTGTCCATCTGTCTGCCGATGCCGAAACAGCCGTCAACGTCGGCTCCCGCCACGGCAAGCCGGTTGTATTGACCATCGACACTGTCGCCATGCTTGCGGCAGGACATCAATTTTATTTGGCGGACAACGGCGTATGGTTAACTGAAAACGTTCCGCCGCAATTTATCGGCAAACTTTAAAACATCAGGCCGTCTGAAGCCGTAAAACCATTTTCAGACAGCCCGCAAACACCCTACACAATTTCTTCATAAAGCGATTATCCATGAACACATCCCCCATCCTCCCTCCTGCTATGCTCGGCATTCTTGGCGGCGGACAATTAGGCAGAATGTTTACTGTTGCTGCCAAAACCATGGGCTACAAAGTAACCGTACTCGATCCCGACCCGAATGCGCCAGCAGCGGAATTTGCCGACCGCCATTTGTGTGCGCCGTTTGATGACCCGGCCGCTTTGGAAGAATTGGCAAAATGCGCGGCTGTTACGACCGAGTTTGAAAACGTCAATGCCGACGCGATGCGTTTTCTCGCCAAACACACCAATGTTTCCCCCAGCGGCGACTGCGTTGCCATCGCGCAAAACCGCATTCAGGAAAAGGCATGGATACGCAAAGCTGGCCTGCAAACCGCACCATATCAAGCAGTTTGCAAGGCCGAAGACATTACTGAAGACAGCGTACAATTTCTGCCCGGCATCCTGAAAACTGCCACTTTGGGCTACGACGGCAAAGGCCAAATCCGCGTAAAAACATTGGATGAACTCAAAGCCGCGTTTGCCGAACACGGCGGTGTGGATTGCGTTTTGGAAAAAATGGTGGACTTGCGCGGCGAAATTTCCGTTATCGTATGCCGTCTGAACAATGACAACGTGCAAACTTTCGACCCTGCCGAAAATATTCACGAAAACGGTATCCTCGCCTACTCCATTGTCCCAGCCCGACTGAGTGCCGACATTCAGCTACAAGCGCGACAAATGGCGCAGCGTTTAGCCGATGAATTGAACTACGTCGGCGTATTGGCAGTAGAAATGTTTGTTGTCGGCGATATGCATGAATTGGTCGTCAACGAAATCGCACCGCGTCCGCACAATTCCGGCCACCATACCATCGACGCCTGCGCGGCAGACCAATTCCAGCAACAGGTCCGCCTGATGTGCAACCTGCCTCCGGCTGACACTAAATTGCTGAGTTCTTGCTGTATGGCGAATATTTTGGGCGACGTTTGGAAGGAAGACGGCGGCGAACCCGAATGGCTGCCGCTGCAAAGCAACCCGAACGCACATCTGCATCTTTACGGTAAAAAAGCCGCGCGCAAAGGCCGAAAAATGGGCCACTTTACCGTCTTGGCCAACGATACGGACAACGCGTTCCAAACCGCACAAACCTTACATCAAAGCCTGTAACCTTACCCACTTTTTTCAGACGGCCTTTGATTGCTAAAGGCCGTCTGAAATCAATTTTTCCGACCATCCGCCATGAGCCTTCTGACCATCCTCCGTCCGGCAACCGAAAAAGACTGCCAAGCCATACACAACGCCCATCTGCATGCCGTTCAATACGCCTGCATCCGCAGTTACGATGAAACCATTATGCACACATGGGAAAGTCTGCTCGACATCAACAGCTATTTGGAAACCATCTCCGATAAAAACAAAGCATTGTGGGTGGTCGAATACAAAGGGCTGATTCAAGGCTTCTTCCAAGTCGATTTCAAAGAAGCGCAACTGGACGCCCTATACGTCCATCCGCTCTTCCACAATCTCGGCTTGGGTACGGCCCTGCTCAGCCGCGCCGAAGAAATGGCACGAAATGCAGGTCTCAGCTTTCTCAAACTGTATGCCTCGCTCAATTCCGTGCCTTTTTATCGCCTCAACCGTTATGAATCGCTCGGCACTGCCGTATTGCAGCTGAACAAAACCATCCGCGTCGAATGCGAATTGATGCGCAAATACCTGTAATTTCCCCTTCCTCTGTTGCTTTTTTGAAAGAAACCGATGTCCCGAATTGCCGCCCTGCCCGACCATCTTGTCAACCAAATCGCCGCCGGCGAAGTGGTCGAACGTCCTGCCAACGCCTTGAAAGAAATCGTTGAAAACAGCATCGATGCAGGCGCGACGACGATTGATGTCGAGCTGGCCGGCGGCGGCATCCGCCTGATTCGCGTCAGCGACAACGGCAGCGGTATCCATACGGACGACATCGAGCTTGCACTACACCGCCATGCCACCAGCAAAATCAAAACCTTAAACGATTTGGAACACGTTGCCAGCATGGGCTTTCGCGGCGAAGGCTTGGCCAGTATCGCCTCCGTCAGCCGCCTGACCCTGACCAGCCGTCAAGAAGACAGCACGCATGCGACCCAAGTCAAAGCCGAAGACGGCAAACTCAGCAGCCCCACCGTCGCCGCCCACCCCGTCGGCACCACCATCGAAGCCGCCGAACTCTTCTTCAATACCCCGGCGCGGCGCAAGTTCCTCAAATCTGAAAACACCGAATACGCCCACTGCGCTACCATGCTCGAACGCCTCGCGCTGGCGCATCCGCACATTGCCTTCTCACTCAAACGCGACGGCAAACAAGTGTTCAAACTTCCTGCACAAAGCCTGCATGAACGTATCGCCGCCATTGTCGGCGATGATTTTCAGACGGCCTCATTGGAAATTGACAGCGGCAATGGCGCATTACGGCTCTATGGCGCGATTGCCAAGCCGACTTTCGCCAAAGGCAAAACTGACAAACAATACTGCTTCGTCAACCATCGTTTTGTCCGCGACAAAGTCATGCTCCATGCCGTCAAGCAGGCATACCGAGACGTATTGCACAACGCGCTGACGCCTGCTTTCGTCCTCTTTCTCGACCTGCCGCCAGAAGCCGTGGATGTCAACGTACACCCAACCAAAACCGAAATCCGCTTCCGCGACAGCCAACAAGTACACCAACTCGTGTTCCACACGCTCAACAAAGCCCTTGCCGACACGCGCGCCGACTTGACCGAAAGCGTCAGCAACGCAGGCGAAGTACTGCATGACATTACCGGCGTTACGCCTGCACCAATGCCGTCTGAAAACGACAGCGAAAATCTGTTTGATAGCGCATCCAACTACCCGACGGGCAACAAATCCGATACACGCACATCAGGCAAAACCGCGCCCATGCCTTACCAAGCAGCGCGTGCGCCGCAACAACGCAGCCTGTCCCTGCGCGAAAGCCGCGCGGCCATGAATACTTACGCCGAGCTTTACAAAAAAACCGACGACATCGACCTTGAGTTGGGCCAATTCGAGCAGGCACGTTTCGGCAATATGCCGTCTGAAATGCCTACTCCCAAAACAGATACGCCACTTTCAGACGGCCTTCCATCACAATCCGAACTGCCGCCGCTCGGTTTTGCCATTGCCCAATTACTTGGCATCTACATCCTTGCCCAAGCAGAAGACAGTCTGTTGCTCATCGATATGCACGCTGCCGCCGAGCGCGTCAACTACGAGAAAATGAAACGCCAACGTCAGGAAAACGGCAACCTGCAAAGCCAGCGTCTGCTTATTCCCGTAACCTTTGCCGCATCCCACGAAGAATGTGCCGCCCTTGCCGATCATGCCGAAACGCTGGCAGGCTTCGGGCTGGAATTGTCCGACATGGGCGGTAATACCCTTGCCGTCCGCGCAGTTCCCGCCATGCTCGGCAAAGCCGACGTCGTTTCACTGGCCAAAGATGTATTGGGCGAACTCACCCAAGTCGGCAGCAGCCAAACCATCGAGGAACACGAAAACCACATCCTCGCCACCATGTCCTGCCACGGCTCCGTCCGCGCCGGCCGCCAACTGACTTTGCCCGAAATGAACGCACTCCTGCGCGATATGGAAAACACACCGCGCAGCAACCAGTGCAACCACGGCCGTCCGACTTGGGTCAAACTGACTTTAAAAGAATTGGATGCGTTGTTTTTACGCGGACAGTAATGCCAATAAAAAGGCCGTCTGAAAATGCTTTCAGACGGCCTTTTAACTTATTTGCCCTTAACGAATATCCATAGGCGCAAACGATTTCACGGTTTCATCGATTGCTTTAACACGGGTCAGGAAGTCTTCCAATTGTGCAAGCGGCAATGCACTTGGGCCATCGCATTTGGCTTGGTCGGGATTAGCATGAGATTCAAGGAACAAACCGGCCAATCGGGTTGCCATACCGGCAAGCGCCAAGTCCAATACTTGGGCGCGACGGCCGCCAGATGCGGCGGCACCGGATTCGCGTGTTTGCAGGGAATGGGTTACGTCAAAAATAACGGGCAGGTTGTTACACGTTTTTTTCATCACGCCAAAGCCCAGCATATCGACCACCAAATTGTCGTAGCCGAAGTTTGCGCCGCGTTCGCACAAAATAATTTGTTCGTTGCCTGCTTCTTGGAATTTCTCCACAATGTTTTTCATTTGAGACGGACTGAGAAATTGCGGCTTTTTGATGTTGATGACATTGCCGGTTTTCGCCATTGCCACCACCAAATCGGTTTGGCGTGCCAAGAAGGCAGGCAGCTGAATAACATCGCAGACTTCGGCAATCGGTTGGCATTGGTAAGGCTCGTGAACGTCGGTAATCACGGGAACGTTAAACTCGCGCTTCACCGCTTGAAAAATCTTCATGCCTTCGTCCAAACCCACACCGCGGAAAGAGTGGATGGAAGAGCGGTTTGCCTTGTCGAAAGAGGCTTTGAACACATAAGGGATGCCGAGCTTATCGGTTACTTTAACGTATTGCTCACAGGCTTTCAGCGTAGAGTCAAGGTCTTCAAGGACATTGATGCCGCCGAAAAGGGTAAAGGGCGCATCGTTGCTGACGGTGATGTTGTTGATTTGGATATTCACGGCAAAGCCTTTCAGATAAGTTGAATTTGGGAAACAGGCCGTCTGAAACGTTTCAGACGGCCTTTGTTTGAATATTACAACACGGTGTGCGGCGGCTCATAAGAAATCACGTCGCGGATTTTATTGTTCTCATCGACGAGGACGACTTTCGGCTCATGCGCTGCAATTTCGGGTTCGGACAACATAACGTAAGACATGATAATCACGATGTCGCCTTTTTGAACCAAACGCGCAGCCGCGCCATTCAAGCAAACGACGCCGCTGCCGCGTTCGCCGGGGATGGTGTAGGTTTCAAGACGTTCGCCGTTGTTATTGTTGACGATAGCGACTTTTTCGTTCACGCAAATACCTGCCGCATCCAGCAGGTCTTGGTCAACGGTAATGCTGCCGACGTAGTTGAGGTCGGCTTCGGTAACGGTGGCACGGTGGATTTTGCCGCCGAGCATGGTACGAAACATGGGTTTCCTTTTTGATTGTGGGTTGATTTGCGGTTTTAACTTCAGTGAAGCTAAAACCGCTGTTTGTGTGATTGAGGATTAGTTATTGGGAAAGTCTGATTCATCAAACTCGGGTTCCGGGTCGCTTTGAAGGACTTTTCCGTTTAATTTCAACTCGCTGTTTTGCAGAGTCAGATGGGTTTTGACATTATCGTCTTCTAAGGACAAATATTTTTCGCTTGCCATGCTTTTAATGGTGCTGTCTACCATCAGGCGCAAGGTCTCGTTGATATCGTCGATGCTGGCACGGCCTGCGGCTTCATCTTCGGCATTGACGCTAAACAGGCTGCTTGCTTGGTTAACGGCGAGTTGTTCCAACAATTTTTGCGGTACGCTCATGTTGAAGTCGGCTTCGGTTTTTTTCAGCATATCGCCCAGGCTGTTGAGGTCTTTGGCCGTCAAACCTTTAAAGGCAAGCTTGCCGCTGACATCGACATCACCATTAGGCATGGTAAATTTGAAAGTTTTGACGTTTAAAACCGGATTGTTGGTAAACAGGCCCGAAGCCTCGTTTTTGGCCGTCTGAATCAAGGAAGCCTGAATTTCTTCTTCGCTCATTTTCTTCACGGACACTTCGGCAATTTTGTTTTTCAATGCCAAAAGTGATGCGGCGTCCAAATGCTCGGCAGCGACATTAATATCCAGAGGGCCGTATTTATCTTCGCCATAAGTCAGGCTTTCAAATTGGAAGCGGCCTTCGCTGTTGATGAATTTATCGACTTCGCCGGTCTGGGTATCGAAACGCAGTTTGCTGACTTCGATTTTAGACGGAGCAATCGTGCCGGTCGGATTGATAAATGCACCGATTTGCAGGTTGGTCACAAGGTTGACCAACTCATTCAACTTAACGTTGTAATCAATGTTTTCTTTCCATTGCAGCAGGAATTTATCCAGCGTAATGCTGCTCTTACCCAAAGCAAGTTTGGTCAGGCCGTCTTCCGTTTCGGATTGGAAGCGCAGGTTTTCCAAAGACACATCGCCTTTGTCGGCCAATTTGACTTGCAAAGACGGCGCAAGGTAATCGTGGCGATAGCTTTTGAAGCCTTGGCTGTAATCGGTATTGCCGCTAAAGCCTTTCCAGTTGAGCTTGATACCGGAAAGCTCTTCATAATCGAAGGCGGGAATATTGAGGCTGAGTTTGCCGTCGCCGGAAAGGTAAACCGTATTGGTCATGGTCAACGGCGTTTGCTGGCCGAAGAAGCGGTCTAAAACTTTTTTGGTTTCCGGATGGTATTGGAACTCGGTTTCCACGTGGGCACGCGTACCGAAGCCGCCGGCAAACGGGCCGTGTGTCACATGGTTAATGACCGTAATCGGCTCTTGCAGGACGGTTTTCAAATTGTCCGGCAGGTATTTTTGCGTATTTTGAAGCAGGGTCGGCTTGAGGCGGATGACGGTCGTCTCGGTTGAACTGAACCAGCCGCGATCGTATTGGTGGGACTCAACGGTCAGGAAACCGGATTCCTGCAACAGCTTTTGTTGCTCGGTCAGGCTTTCTTCCGCTTTGACACCAAGATAATAAGGCGTGCCGAGCGCAGCGGCGACAACAACGGCGGCAGTCGGGATAAGATACTTTTTCATCACTTCAAACAGATTAGGTTCAAAGCGTAAAGCATAGCATTTTTTAGCTGTTTTGTCTTATCCGCCGTTTCAGACGGCCTTTAGGTAAAGATTGTGATATTATGCAAACATAAACGATTTTTACAATTTTGGCAGACCTTACCCTGTCTGCCAAAATGTCATTAAAGGTTTGCAAATGCTTTTATTCATTGATAACTACGACAGCTTCACCTACAACATCGTCCAATACTTTGCCGAATTGGGGCAGGAAGTTTTGGTACGTTGCAACGATGAAATCACCATCGAAGAAATCGAAGCCCTAAAGCCGCAATATCTGGTCATCGGCCCCGGCCCTTGTTCCCCTAAAGAGGCAGGCATTTCTGTTGCAGCTATGCAGCACTTTGCCGGCAGGCTGCCCGTCATGGGCGTGTGCCTCGGCCATCAAACTATAGGCGAAGCGTTCGGCGGCAATGTCGTGTGCGCGCAAACGATGATGCACGGCAAAGTCTCCCCCGTTTTCCATCACGGCACAGGCATGTTTAAAGGCCTGCCCAATCCGGTCAACTGCACGCGCTACCACAGCCTGGCCATCGACCGCTCCACCCTGCCCGACTGCCTCGAAATTACCGCTTGGACGGAAGACGGCGAAATCATGGGCGTACGCCACAAAGAATATGCCGTCGAAGGCGTACAGTTTCACCCCGAAGCCCTGCTGACCGAACACGGCCACGATATGCTGAAAAACTTCTTGGAAGAATTCAAAGACTATCGCCCGCAAAAATCTTAATGAAAAGCCGTCTGAAAGGAGTTTGACAATGTTCAAACCGCATTTTCAGACGGCCTGAATCACATCGGACACGAACAAAGGAAAAATCATGATTACCCCTCAACAAGCGATTGAACGCCTCATCAGCAACAACGAACTTTTCTACGATGAAATGACCGACCTCATGCGCCAAATCATGAGTGGCCAAGTTCCGCCCGAGCAAATCGCCGCCATCCTGACCGGCCTGCGGATTAAAGTTGAAACCGTTTCCGAGATTACCGCTGCAGCCAGCGTAATGCGCGAATTTGCCACCAAAGTGCCACTGGAAAACGCCGATGACTTGGTCGATATTGTCGGCACGGGCGGCGACGGTGCCAAAACCTTCAATATTTCGACGACTTCCATGTTTGTCGCGGCAGCAGCAGGCGCGAAAGTCGCCAAACACGGCGGCCGCTCCGTTTCTTCATCCAGCGGCGCTGCCGATGTCATGGAACAAATGGGCGCCAACCTCAATCTCAACCCCGAACAGGTTGCCCAAAGCATTCAGCAAACCGGCATCGGCTTTATGTTCGCACCCAACCACCACAGCGCCATGCGCTATGTTGCCCCTGTCCGCCGTTCGCTCGGTTTCCGCAGCATCTTCAATATCTTGGGCCCACTGACCAATCCTGCCGGCGCGGCAAACCAACTCTTGGGCGTGTTCCACATCGACTTGTGCGGCATTCTTTCCCGCGTATTGCAACAGCTTGGTTCCAAACATGTTTTGGTTGTGTGCGGCGAAGGTGGTTTGGATGAAATCACGCTGACCGGCAAAACCCGCGTTGCCGAACTGAAAGACGGAAAAATTACCGAATACGACATCAGCCCAGCCGATTTTGGCATGGAAATCCGCCGCAATTTAGACGAAATCAAAGTCGAAAATGCGCAAGAATCCCTGCAAAAAATGAACGAAGTGCTGGACGGCAAAGCCGGTGCCGCACGCGATATCGTCGTCCTCAATGCCGCCGCCGCGCTCTATGCAGGAAACGTGGTCGCTTCGCTGGCAGACGGTGTCAAAGCCGCTCAAGAAGCCATCGACTCCGGCAAGGCCAAAGCCAAAAAAGACGAATTTATCGAATTTGGCAAACAGTTTGCCTAAGCTTTAAAACCATAAACAAAGGCCGTCTGAAAAATCTTTCAGACGGCCTTTTATTCTTTAAATATTAAAATTTGCTTTTAATATCATTAATCAAGCCTTCAGCTTTTTCTTTGGCTTCTTCAGCCAAGTGTGCTACTTTCTCTTTGGCTTCATCGGCTAAAGCAGTTGCTTTTTCTTTAGCTTCTTCAAACAATTGCGAACCTTTTGCTTTACCTTCTTCTAAAGCGTCACTGGCTTTGCTTTCAATATCTGATGCTGCTTCTTTTACTTTGCCAACGCCTTGTTGAACCAAGCCTTCAGCTTCAAGTTTAGCATTGCTGGATACATCGCCAGCCACTTCTTTTACTTTACCGCTGATTTTATCTAATTCGCCGCTCATGGTTATACTCCTGGATTAATGTTGATAGGATGAGTGCTACATTATCTTATATCGGGGGCTTCGTTTCAACTTTAAAGGCCGTCTGAAAGCCAAAACATGATAAAACGAGTTAAATCAGGTCAATCCATCTGTTTCAATATCGCTTCGGCTACTGCCTCGCCTATCATCTTACTGCCAAACTCGTTGAAATGAAGCCCGTCACACAGCATCACATCAGTCAAATCCTGCTTAAACATCAGGCTGTATAAATCATTGACAGCAAAGCCATATTGCCTTGCCAAATCCTCCGCCACACGGTTATAGGCCTTCAAATCAGCCAGATAGCGGCGCGAGGGTTTGACGATATTGTGTACGCTTTCCAAAAAGGGCGTACTGCTCGCCCAAATAATTTTTGCCCCTGCCTGTTTCAGATAATCGAAAATTTGGATCAGGTTGTTGCGGTAGGTTTCTATATCGGCCCCCGGCCCGTTACAGCCTTGATTGTGGCGGATATCGTGCAAACCGCAGTTGATGTGGATAATGTCTCCCACAGTCGCGCCCTCTGTCCATTGCCCGATATGCTCTAACACATCATGCGACGAACGGCAGTTTTCCGATGGAGAAACAATATCCACCTCAGGCAAAGCGGCGCGCGTGTAAGGCTCAGATGCAAGCCGAACGGAATCGCCGATTAAGTAAACAGTCATTTTTGTTCTCCTCCCTTTATTTGAACCAACAGTAAGGCCGTCTGAAATATCACTTATATTATTATAAGAGTGCTATTTCAGACGGCCTTAACTTCAGTCAAGTTCTATCGTTAAATCATCAATTAACGCTGACTGTTTTTATAAAAATCAATTAATTGCTTGGCCTGCAACATGGGCAGCCCAAAACGGTCGCTTACGACTTTCAAATCCTTCCATTCCTGATCGGTCAGATTTTGCCCAACCCATTTGAGGTTTTCCGGATTACTTTTGATTTTCTCAAAATACGCCTGCTTGCGTTTCCAGTTGCGCGACCACACCAGCAACATGGTAAAAATACATAAAACAATCAATACAATATTGGTAAACAACATCATGTCCATACGACATCTCCCAGTGGATCACTCAATCAGAAAATATAGATTGAAAGCCGTCTGAAAACCGATTTCAGACGGCCTTAACGTCATACTCAACGTTGCATTTCCATCATTAACGCCTGACAAGCAGCTTCGTTTTCCAAAGCACAAGATTCGCTCAGTTGGTTTAAACGGCTGTCGCGGTCTGGTGTATTGCCTTGCGCCATCTCTGCTTTAGTTTCTTCAAAATTGGTACAGGCATTTTCATAACCGCCTTTACAGGCTCGCTCGTAGAGCTTGACCGCGGCGGCATAATCCATGCCTAAACCGCTGGACGGATTGAGATACAGATTACCCAAAACATTGCAGCCGCGCATATTGCCGCCATCGCAGGCTTTTTTCAGAAACGGATACGCATGAGCAGGCGCTTCAAGATAATCGCGCATCCAAATGGCCGCAGTGACGCAACTCTCCAGATTGTTTCGATTACATTCTCGTATCAGCTTATCGTGCTGCTTCTCGCTGTAATCCTCAGCCTGCACGCTAAACCCAGTAACAACCAATGCCAAGCCAAACAATAAACGAAGTGTTTTCATATGATTATTCCTTCAAAAATACTTAAATGACAGGCCGTCTGAAAAAACAGTCTTCAGACGGCCTTTATATTATCACTCAATATTCACCCGTTTCAGGCGTAAGGCATTGCTCAACACGGAAACCGAGCTTGCCGCCATTGCCGCGCCTGCGATAACAGGGTTTAGAAAGCCAAGCGCGGCGAGCGGAATGCCCAAAATATTGTAGAAGAAGGCGAAAAACAGGTTTTGCTTGATGTTTTTCAGAGTTGCCTGCGACACCAGCAGGGCATCGGCGAGCTGGTTGACCGAATGCTGCATCAGTGTGGCGGATGCGGTGTGTTCAGCAACGTCCGCACCGCCTTTCATGGCGAAGCTGACGTTGGCGGCGGCGAGCGCAGGTGCGTCGTTGATGCCGTCGCCGACCATCGCCACGGTTTTGCCGGCAGCTTTGAGTTTCTGCACTTCGGCAGCTTTATCGCGCGGACTCATATTACCAAAGGCGTGTGCGATACCCAGTTGTTTGGCTACGTATTCGACCGTACCTTGGTTGTCGCCGCTCATAATGTAAACATCAATATTATGTTTTTTCAGACGGCCTATGGCTTCGGCGGTATCAGATTTCAATGCGTCGGCAAGTGCGAATGCGCCGATAGGTTTGTTGTCAACTGAGACTGCAACAATGCTTGCAATGTCCCAAACGCCGTCTGAAAACTTCGGCAAGGTCAGTTCGGCAAATTCGGCTTTGCCTGCTTTCACCAAACCTACGCCTTCCACTTCGGCGGCAATGCCTGCGCCGACAACGGTTTGCGCGTTTTGTGCGACAGGAATCTCCAAGCCACGCGCTTGGGCGGCGGAGACGATGGCGCGGGCGAGCGGGTGGGCGGCGTTTTGTTCGACGGCGGCGGCGATGCGGTACAAAGCGTCTTCGTCAAAGCCGCTGTCGGGAACGCAATAAACGGCGGCAACCTGCGGCCTGCCTTCGGTCAGCGTGCCGGTTTTGTCCAGCACGACGGCATCGACGTGGGCGGCTTCTTCCATTGCCGCTGCGTCTTTAAACCAAATGCCGTGTTTCACTGCTTTGCCCATGCCAACCATAATCGCGGCAGGGGTCGCCAGACCGAGCGCGCACGGACAAGCAATCACCAAAACGGCAACGGCGTGCATCAGCGCAATCGTCCAATCGCCCTTAACCAGCCAAGTGGCGATAAAAGTCAAAAGCGCGATGCCCACGACAGCAGGCACAAACACCGCCGCCGCTTTATCGGCTACGCGCGCAATCGGTGCTTTACTGCCTTGTGCTTCAGAGAGCGCATTCATCATGTCGCCGAGCAGGGTTTGGCTGCCGAGCTGCGTGGCGCGGTACACCACGCTGCCTTCGGTCATCAGCGCGCCTGCCAACACTTTGCCGCCTGCCTTTTTCTCTTCGGGATTGGATTCGCCGGTAAGGTGGCTCTCGTCCGCCCAACCGCTGCCGCTTTCAATAATGCCGTCGGCGGCAATGCGTTCGCCGTGATTGGCGCGGATAAGGTCGCCGATTTGCACTTGGTCGATGGGAAGCTGTTGCCATTCGCCGTTGCGTTGTACATTGACTTGGGTCGGCGTGAGTTTGAGCAGCAAGCCCAAGCTGTTCAAGCTGGATTTTTTGGTGCGGTGTTCCAAAAATTTGCCCAGCGACACAAAACCAATCACCATCACGCCTGCTTCAAAATACACATGCGCCATGCCGTGCGCCGCATGCGGACTGAAAAACAGCATATAGACAGAATACAGATAAATCGACACTGTACCGATGGTAACCAGCACATCCATATTCGCCAGTCCGCCTTTAATGCTCGCCCACGCGCTTTTGTAAAACGGGATGGCCAGCCAAAGTTGCACTATGCTTGCCAGCACAAATTGCCACATCGGCGGAATCATCCAATCGTGCCACCCGATCATCATGCCTGCCATGCCGATAAGGAACGGAATATTAATGGCCAGCAAAAGCCACAGCCGCCAGCTTACATGCGCGGTTTCTTCGGGCTGCGGCAGCGCGTCTTCCGTTTTTTCCTTCGCGCCGTAGCCGGTTTTCTCAATGATTTTGGCAATGTCGGCAGCGGAAGTTTTGCTGTCGTCAAACGTAACCTGCGCCTCCTCGCTGGCGAAGTTCACCCCTGCCGATTCGACAAAATCTTTTTTGTTCAACACTTTTTCAATACGCGAAGCGCAGGCCTGACAGGTCATGCCTTCGATTTGGAAACGGACTTTTTGTTGCATGGTTTCTTCCTTCTGAATGTGGTTGGGCTACCTGAAAAAAGCGGAGCAGGGTTTTCAGGTAGCCTTTGGGGTGTTGCAGTCGATTTGTTGCGATTCGATTTACAAAGCCGCATCAAAGCCGCCGTCTTCCACCGCTTCTATCAGCGCGGCGGGGTTGGTTTGGGCGGGGTCGAATTCCACGACGGCGTTCTTGTTTTCCAGGCTCACTTCGGCCTTGTCCACGCCGTTTACGCCTTCGAGGATGCTGGTAACGCTTTTCACGCAACCGCCGCAGGTCATGCCTTCGATGTTTAATGTGATGGTTTGCATAGGGTTTCCTTTCTGTTGGAATGAGGCTGAGGT
>NZ_JBQCTZ010000019.1:0-36027 GCF_051963715.1 Neisseria sp. P0001.S005
GGATTCATGACTTGTCCGTTGTAGCGGACTTCAAGGTAAAGGCCGGTTTCGCCCGACGGCAAAGTGCCGCTGGTGCCAATCTTGCTGCCGGCATTGACGGCGTAGTTTTGGGCGGTGTCGATTTCGTTCAGGCCGGAGTAAATGCTGACATAGCCGTCGCCGTGGTCGAGGACGACTACTTTGCCGTAGCCTTCAAGTTCGCCGGCAAAAGTGACTGTACCGGAAGCAATGCTGCTGACCGGAGCAGGAACGGTATTGTAGAACACGCCTTTCCAAACTTCACCATCGCCACGGTCTTGACCGAACAGGCCTGCCAGTGTGCCGTTGACCGGTTTTTTCAGACGGCCTTGCATACGGCTGAAGCTGTTGGCGTTGCTGACGGTAAAGCCTTGGGTGTTCGGGGCTTGCAGTTTCATGTCTTCGTCAGTCAGCGTGGACATGGCGGCGCGTTCGGCTTCGGCTTTTTGTTGGGCGGCAGCCTGCTCTTTGCGGGCTTTTTCGGCAGCGGCCAAGCGGGCTTCGGCGGCTTTTTTACGCGCTTCAGCCTCGGCTTTGCGTTGCTCGGCTTTGCGTTTTTCCAAATCTTTCAAGAGATTGTTGAGGCGTTGCTCGTTTTCTCTGTGGTTGATTTTCTTTTGCGCTTCTTTGGCCATTTGCGCGTTTTGACGGCGGCTTTCAGCTTGTTCGGCGGTATTGGTTACACCTTGTTGACGCAAAGAAGCTTGGATATTGGCTTGCAGTTTTTTCAGGTAAGCCAATTCATTGTTGATTTTTTGCTCTTGCGCTGCCAGCTCTTTCTGTTGTTTTTCCAAGTCTCTCATGACTTGGTCGTTGGCGTTGTTGATATAACGCGTGTAACGCAGGAAGCGGGTCTTTTGACCGGCATCGGCGTTTTTCAGGAAGAGGGCGACCGCGTTGGGCTGGCTGTTTTTATAGTTGCCGGACACAAAGCGCGAAATTTGGGCGCGCGTGTTGGAAACTTCGGCTTTCAACTGGTTGGCATCGGCATTGAGCTTTTGGAATTTTTCCCATGCGTCGCGTTGTTTGCGGTTGATGCCGGAGAGGTTGTTGCGTGTTTGTTGCAGCTGTTTGAGCGTGGCATTGACATGGATAATGAAACCCTCGTTGCGTTTGGCAAGGGATTTTTTGGTTTCCATATCGTTGGCGGCGGCAGTTACGGCTGCTTTGAACTCGTTGTCGGCTGAAGAAGTGGCTTTATGCTCAACTTTAGGCTCGGCTTTTTTGTTTTGCTCTTTGGTTTTTGTGTCTTTTTTAGCGTCTTTTTTGTCTTCAACAGCTTTTTTAGCAGGCTCTTTGGCTTCTTTAGCGTCGGCCTTTTTGTCTTCGGCTGCTTTTTTTACGGGCTCTTTGGTTTTTTTGCCGTCTTTTTTATCCTCGGCCGCTTTTTTAGCAGGCTCTTTAGCTTTGGTTTCCTTCGTGTCTGCTTTTTTTACGGGTTCTTTGGCTTTGCTGTCTTTTTTATCTTCAACAGGTTTCTTGTCTTGTTCTTTGGCATTGCCGGATTTTGCGGCTGCGGCTTTTTTGTCTTTTGCCGTTTCTTTAGGCTCTTCGGTTTTGCGGTTGGTCTTTTTATTGTCTGCAGCGGCTTCGGCGGTTTTAGCCGTTTTGTTTTTGGCTGAAGCGCGTTCGTTTTTGTCGGCGGTTTCCTTCTCTTTGGAGGCTTTGGCTTTAACCGCTTTTTTGTCTTCCTCTTTTTCTTTTACCGCTTGTTTTTTTGAGGTTTCTTTTTTGACATCTGCCTTGGCGGCTTCTTTCTCTTTTTTCACGGGCGCAGCCTTTTTGACGGTGGCCGCTTTTTCTTTCGGCGCGTCTTTGGCAGCATAGGTTGGCAGGGAGAAACTGAGCAACAGGGCGAGAATGAGGGGTTTGTAACGCATGGTTCGATCTTGCTATCAAAGTAGGAACAATAGGACGGATTATACTGTCTGTCAGGCCGTCTGAAAATAATATCGGGTTGCAATATGGACGAACGGTCTTATATAGTAACGATAGAGTGGGCGGACGGGGTTTAGTCTGCCTGGAAACTGACAGTCTGCATTGACAGGATATTATGAAAAAATATTTATTAGTAGTGTTGGGCGCCATGGTTTTGGCGGCTTGCGGTGACAATACCGATAAAATCGGACGCGCCAGTACGGTGTTTCATATGCTGGGTAAAAACGACCGTATTGAAGTGGAAGGTTTTGACGATCCTGATGTGCAGGGGGTTGCCTGTTATATTTCGTATGCGAAAAAAGGCGGTTTGAAAGAAACGGTCAATCTGGAAGAAGATGCCAGCGACGCATCGGTTTCCTGCGTGCAAAGTGCGGAAGTCATCCGTTATAACGAGGCTGCGGTTTTGAAACCGCGACAAGTGTTCAAACGCAGTGCCAGCATAGCATTTAAGAGCCAGCAGATTATCCGCTATTACGATCCGAAACGTAAGTCTTTCGCTTATTTGGTGTACAGCGATAAAATCGTTCAAGGTTCGCCGAAAAACTCTTTGAGCGCGGTATCGTGTTTTGCCCATGCGAAAACCGATACGCCGGTACCGGCAGGCGGTGCGGTTTACGGTGCGTGCGTGGTGGACGCGCCGGTTGCCGACGGACAAAAATAATAAAATCAGCTTATAGATTAAAAGAATATGAATTTAGCCAACCATTTCCTGATTGCCATACCTCATATGGACGATCCGTTTTTTACGGATACGGTTATTTATGTGTGCGAACACGATGAAGAAGGTGCGCTGGGCATCATCATCAACAAGCCTTCGCCGATTACCATGGACATGATTTTCGCCGCCGCCGACCGCAATATCCCGTTGCGCCTGCAACATGAAAACGTGATGATGGGCGGACCGGTTCAGATTGAGCGTGGCTATGTCGTGCATACGCCGATCGGCCGCTGGCAAAACAGCATGGTGGTAACCGATAACGTGGCGCTGACTTCTTCGCGCGATGTGATTGAAAACTTGTCTAAAGAAGGTGCGGTAGACAAGGCTTTGATCAGCATTGGTTATTCGAAATGGGGAAAAGGGCAGTTGGAGCGCGAGCTGGCAGAAAATGTTTGGCTGACCGTTCCCGCGGACGAGCATATTCTTTTTGATGTGCCTTACGAACTCCGTTATGCCGCTGCTTTTGAAAAATTGGGCGTTAATCCGAATGCTTTGATTTCAGGAGTCGGCCATGCCTGATGCACCAAAAGGTACAGTTTTGGCCTTTGACTTCGGCGAGGCGCGTATCGGCGTAGCGCAGGGGGATGCCGAGTTGGGCATGACCCATCCGCTGGCGACGGTAACCGGCAACAGCAATGATGAAAAATTCGAGGCCATTGCCAAGCTGGTCAAAGAATGGCAACCCAAGTATTTTGTGGTCGGCCTGCCGACGCATACCGACGGGACGGAGCATGAGCTGACCCGTTTGAGCCGCAAGTTTGGCCGCCGGTTGCACGGACGTTTTAATTTGCCGGTTTATTGGGTGGATGAAAGGATGTCTTCCCTATACGCGGAAAGCCTGCTTGCTGAAGCTCAAGTATTTGGCCGAAAACAAAAATCCGTACTTGACCAAGTAGCGGCGCAGGCGATTTTGCAAGGGTTTTTTGAAGGTGGCGCGGCCGAGTATTTCAATGGCCGCGAAGAATAGCATTATTCATTATAAAGGCCGTCTGAAACCGGGTTTCAGACGGCCTTTGTTTTGTGTTACGGCTTTGGGATAAAAGAAGTTTAGTTTGGTTAAGCCTGATTTTTTCAGTACAAATTTTGCTACACTCCGTTTTCTTTTTTTAGACACAAATACAAGGAAAAAGTCATGGCACTCATGGAGAATCTTTTGAATGCGGCTACTCAAGTGTTGGGTGGCAACAGCGAAAACGGCGCACAAGGTTCTATGACCGATATGGTGATGGATTTGGTGAAACAGCAGGGTGGCGTGGGCAACTTGATCAACCAACTGCAACAAGGCGGTTTGGGCGATACCCTGAGCAGCTGGGTTTCCAACCAATCCAGCAACCTGCCTGTGTCCGGCACCGACCTGCAAAATGCTTTGGGCAGCGATACGGTAAACCAAATCGCACAAAAATTCGGCGTGGATGCCGGTCAAGCAGGCGATTTGTTGGCAAAAGTATTGCCTGACTTGGTCGATAAAGCCACGCCTAACGGCACGGCTCAAGATGCGGATGGCTTCGGCTTGGACGACATCGCTTCTATGCTGCTGAAAAACTTTATGAAATAATGAGTTGAATCATTTGATAAGGCCGTCTGAATCCGTTCAGACGGCCTTATAACTTTTGGTTCGCGGCAAATAACCAATAAGTCTTTTTCTGATGAAGGCGGATGGCTTATGATGGGCACTTCATTTCACCAGATAAGAAGGTTATACACATGTCCCGCTTGACCATACACACAGTTGAAACCGCTCCTGAAGCTGCTAAACCACGCATTGAAGCCGTACTGAAAAACAACGGTTTTATTCCTAACCTGATCGGCGTTTTGGCCAATGCGCCTGAAGCTTTGGCGTTTTATCAAGAAGTTGGCAAGCTGAATGCGGCCAACAGCCTGACTGACGGCGAAGTTGAAGTTGTCCAAATCATTGCCGCCCGTACCAACGAATGCGGTTTCTGCGTTGCCGGCCACACCAAACTGGCTACCTTGAAAAAACTGCTGTCCGAACAATCCATCAAAGCCGCACGCGCATTGGCTGCAGGCGAGTTTGACGATGCCAAACTGGGTGCTTTGGCGACATTCACCCAAGCCGTTATGGCGAAAAAAGGCGCGGTATCCGACGACGAGCTGAAAGCTTTCTTCGATGCAGGCTACAACCAACAGCAAGCCGTTGAAGTCGTCATGGGCGTTGCTTTGGCAACTTTGTGCAACTACGTCAACAACCTTGCCAAAACTGAAATCAACCCTGAATTGCAGGCATTTGCCTAATCTCATCAAAGGCCGTCTGAAAATTCAGACGGCCTTTTAGTAAAAAGCAAGGATATCCTTGTTGCTAAGAATAATTCATGAGTAGAACCATCTACGCTTCAAACCTTATTCAGAGGAAAAAATCATGACACGCGAAGCTTTACTGAACAATGTTGCCGCACTCGTTAAAAGCAAGCTGAAACCATTGGTGGACGACATCGACCGCAAAGGCCTGTATCCGAAAGAATTTATGCTGGAATTGGGCAAAATCGGCGGTTTTGCCGCGACCGGTACGGTTGAAGAAGGCGGCAACGGTTTGGGTTTGGCAACGCAAATCGCCGTATTGCGCGAAATCGGTAAAGAATGCGGCGCCACTTCGTTCAGCGCATGGTGTCAGGCGGCTTGCGCGTGGTATCTGCACCAATCGCCCAATCAAGCGGTTAAAGACAAATATTTTGCCGATATTCTGCAGGGCAAAGTTTTGGCCGGTACGGGCATGTCCAATACCGTCAAACACCTTGCCGGCATTGAAAAACACAACCTACAAGCCGAGCGCGTCGAGGGCGGCTACAAAGTCAACGGCGCTTTGCCTTGGGTATCCAATATCGGCGAAGACCATATTTGGGCGAATACCGCCCAAGTCGGCGACAGCTATGTGATGTTTATTACCGGCGGCCAGTGGGAAGGCGTGACCCTGCAAGATTGCCCTGAGTTCTGCGGTTTGGAAGGCACGCGCACTTACAGCCTGAATTTTAAAGACGTGTTTATTCCCGATGAAGATGTGATTGCCTCGCCTGAGCAGTTCCAGTCTTATATTCCGACCATTAAAGCTGGTTTCATCTTGCTGCAAATAGGTATTGGCGCCGGTGTGATTGACGGTGCGCTCGGCATTATCCGTATGGCCAACGTGGTGAATGCGGAAGTGAACGCTTATCTCGATCACAGCTACGATGATTTGAAAGCCGTGTTGGACGGTGCATGGGCGGAAACCGAACGCCTTGCCGATGATGCGTGGAACAACAAACCTGACACGCTGGCAACCTTGAAACTGCGTGAAGCCGCTGCTGTATTGGCATTGAACGCCACTCAATCTGCCGCATTGCATGCAGGTGCGAAAGGTTATCTGATGCGCAGTCCGGCGCAACGCCGCGTCCGCGAGGCCATGTTCGTCGCCATCGTAACACCGGCCATCAAACACCTGCGTAAAGAAATCGCCGCTTTGGAAGCAGCGCAATAAATTCAAAATATCAACAATAAAACACACGAAAGGCCGTCTGAAAATACGGTTTCAGACGGCCTTTTAAAATAGAAGGAACACACAATGGCTCAATATATGTGCGGCCCTTGCGGCTGGATTTACGACGAAGACCTCGGCGATCCAGAGCACGGCCTGCCTGCCGGAACCAAGTTTGAGGATATTCCTGACGACTGGAAATGCCCTGAGTGCGGCGTAGGTAAAGAAGATTTTTATCTGTTGGATTTCGTGATATAACTTGGTTGATTTAAAAAGGCCGTCTGAAATTTCAGACGGCCTTTGCTTTATCAGCGGTATAAAGCAACCATGGTTTCAGCCGCTTTGACGCAGCTTTCCACATCGGCAACCAAAGCGATGCGGACGTAGCCTTCGCCCGGATTGCCTTGTTCGGTATCGCGGGCGAGGAAGCGGCCGGGCAACACTTGGATAGCGGCTTTTTGCCACAGGTTGCGCGTAAATGCCAAGTCGTCGCCATCGGGAACTTTCAGCCAAATGTAGAACGACGCGTCAGGCAGTTTGACATCAAACGCCTGTTGCAAAATAGGGATGACGCGGTCGAATTTTTCTTGGTAGAGGCGGCGGTTGTCAATGACGTGTTCTTCATCGTTCCAAGCGGCAATGCTGGCGCGTTGGACGGGAATGCTCATCGCGCTGCCGTGGTAGGTGCGGTAGAGCAGGAAGTTTTTGAGCAACTCGGCATCGCCTGCGACAAAGCCGGAACGCAAACCGGGGACATTGGAGCGTTTGGACAGGCTGGTGAACATAATAATGTTGCGCGTGCCGCGTCCTAATTGCGCCGCAGCCTGCAGGCCGCCGATTGGTTTGTTGCCGTCAAAATAGATTTCGGAATAGCATTCGTCAGAGGCAATAACGAAGCCGTATTTGTCTTGCAAATCAAAAATTTCTTTCCAGTCTTCTAATTGCAGGACGCTGCCGCTCGGGTTGTTGGGCGAGCAGACGATCAGGACTTTGGTGCGTTGCCATACGTCTTCGGGCAGGCTGCTCCAATCGGGGTTGAAGCTGGGCGCAGGACAGTTGGCAAAATGGATTTCGCCGCAGCCCAAAATAGTCGCGCCTTCGTAAATTTGATAGAAAGGATTAGGGCTGATAATGACCGGTTTGGGGCCGTCTGAAGCCGGATTTAAAACGGTTTGGATAAAAGAGAACAAAGCTTCCCGGCTGCCCAATACCGGCAGGATTTCATTGTCGGGATTAAGGCTCAAACCATCATAACGGCGGGCAACCCATTCGGCGCAGGCTTGGCGCAGTTCGGGCAGGCCTACGGTCAGCGGATATTTTTCCAGTTCGTGCAGGGAGGCGGTCAGCGCGTCGGTGATGACTTTGGGCGTTGGATGTTTCGGCTCGCCGATTTGCAGATGAATGGGCGTTACGCCTTCGGGTGCATCAATGCCTTGCATGGCTTCACGCAGGCGGGCGAAAGGATAGGGTTTGAGATGGTTCAATAATGGGTTCATGATGTTTCAGCCGGATAAATTCAGGCAATAATCTTAGCATTTTTTAGATGGATTGGGACAAAAAGGCCGTCTCAAAACAGGGTTTAAATGTTTTTCAGACGGCCTTTTGAATATTGATGCGTTTATTTGGCAGGGACGGTGGGCAGGGAACCGTTCAAGAGATAATGAATGGTTTCTTGAACCGTACGGATGGCGTTGCCAAACGGCAGCGGGTCTTTGCCGCGGAAAAACAGGCCTTTATCGACTTCGCCGCGGAATGCGGCGGAAAGTTGGATGTCGATACAGAATTGACCGGCTTTGGCCAAACCGTCGCGCAAGCCGCAGCTGGTCAGGCAGTTCAGGCCTTGGGTGCAACGGCGCGGATCGTTTTTGGCATTGGCTTGCAATTTGGCTTCGCGTTTGATGTAGCTGTCGAGGAATTTGGTGCGCACGCCGCGAGCAGGCAAACCGGCAACAGACATGAATTCAACCACTTGTTCGGTTTCCGCACCGGTCAGCGTTTTTTTGAAGTTGATGTGGGCATCGCCTTCTTCGGTCACGGCAAACGCGGTACCGATTTGGACGGCGGACGCGCCCCAGTTTTTCAAGGCTGTTTTGACTTTTTCAAAGTTTGCCATGCCGCCGGCGAGTACCAACGGGATTTTTTCGCTTTCCAAGCCCAAGTTTTTGAATACTTCAAACGTTTCTTCAATAACGCGTTTGAACTCGAATTTGGCATCGTTCACGCCGTCGACGGTCGCCGCACCTAAGTGGCCGGCTGCGTGGGCAGGGTGTTCGATAACGATGGCATCGGGCAAGATGCCTTTTTTCATCCAACGTTTCAAAACGATGTTGATACCGCGTGATTCGGACAGGATAGGGAAAAGGGCGACATCTTTGTGGTAGCCCTCTGCCATTTCCGGCAAGTCCAAAGGCAAACCTGCGCCCATCACAATCGCGTCAGCACCGGATTCGCACGCCTGACGGACGTAGGCGGCATGGTCTTTGACGGCTTTCATGACGTTGACGGCAATCATGCCTTTGCCTTCTGAATCGGCTTTGGCTTTTTTGATTTCACGGTCAAGCGCGATGCAGTTGAGGCGGGTGTATTTTTCTTCGCTGGAATCAATTTTTGATTCGGCCAGCAAATCTTCGTGCAAGTGGCGCAAATCGACGCTGGCAATTGTACCTACGCCGTTTTCGCGCGCAACCGCGCTGGAGAGTTTTGATGCGGAAACGCCTACACCCATACCGCCCTGTACGACGGGGATCAGTGATTTGCCACGGATAATCAATGGGTCAAAGTTGTTTTGCATGAATGCTCCTTCATAGATTCTGGATGGCGCCGTCTGAAATCCTATGAAATGGATTGGATAACGGACTGATGTGTATATAAATAAGTGTGTTTTTCGCCGCCGTTTTTCAGACGGCATGAGGCGTGTTTTTAAAATTTTAGGAATTATACTCTAAGTTAGTGTAAAAATTAGAGTATTAATACAGTTTTTTTGAAGGAAAAATTGAAAAGTCTTGTTAATAAAAGAATAAATTTTATGACAGGTTTGGTTGCGGAGAAGAAATTGCAAACAAAATCTACAAAGAAAAAGGCCGTCTGAAAATTCAGACGGCCTTGGGTATGTAAATCAGACAGATGTCGGATTACATTTGTTTTTTAGCAGCGTCAATGGCGCGTTGGTCGGGGTTGATCAAGATTTCAACGCGGCGGTTTTGTGCGCGGCCTTCAATAGTAGCGTTGGAGGCGATGGGTTGACGGGAGCCGTAACCGAAAGTGCTCAAACGGGTGCTGCTTACGCCGCGGGATTGCAGGAAGGTGGCAACAGATTCGGCGCGGTTGCGAGACAATGGCTCGTTGATGGCATCGTTACCGGTGTTGTCGGTGTGGCCGTTGATGGTCAAAGTCGTGTCAGGATATTGAACCAAAGTTTGCGCGGCGGCAGATAAGGCGCTTTGAGCATGGCCGCTCAGGGCAGCGCTGCCGGTAGCGAAGGTTACGTTTTCAGGCATAACCAGTTTGATTTGGTTGCCTTGACGTTCAACTTCGATGTTGGTGTTGGCCAGGCTTTGACGCAGTTTTTTCTCTTGGTAGTCCATGTAACCGCCGATGCCGGCACCTACTGCACCACAAGCCAATGCGGAGTTGCGCGCGCCTTTACCGCCGTGGGTCAGCGCACCAACGATGCCGCAAACAGCCGCACCGCCCAAGCCGTACATAGCGGTTTTGCTGGCGGATTGTTGACCGGTAGCAGGATCGGTCACACAGCCGGTGAGTGCCAAAGGAATGGCAGTAGCAATAACGGTCAGGGGTTTCAAGAATTTCATGTCGTATCCTCTTTTTAGATGACGGCTCGGGCCGTCTGAAAAAAATGAATAAAAACCGCGTGGGTCATTACGAATTAATGATACCGAATATCCGAAACGCAAAAGAATGGGTTTAACCCGATATTACGCAAATATTTGTCAGTTAACATAATACTGAAACATTTCTGCATTTTTCTGACTATTTGGTTGTTTTGCAGTCAGATGAAAAGTAAGTTTCTTTACGATTTCTTCCGTTTTTTCTTTTTACGGCGATACCAGCTGACAAATGCCCATTTCAATCTAACTTTGACATCGTATCCCACCGAGCCTGCGCCCAGTATGAACAAAACGGCGGAGACGGGCAGGGCGAAATGATGGCCGACCAAATGATAACCCCATACGCCAACGATGCCGCCCAGTAAAAACGACAGCATCAAGCCGCTTAAAAGCCACATTTTCGGTTTGTTGACGCGGACGTGCGGCAGGCGCGGATGATGTTGCTTGGAATAATAAAGTGCACGTGAAATTTCAATGCCCAAATCGGTTGCCGTGCCGGTCATGTGGGTGGAGCGGATGGCGGAGCCGGACAAAAGTGTAATGACGGTATTGTGCATGCCCATGATAAAGCACAATAAAAACAATGCCAAAGACGGCATGATGAAATCCGGGCCGCCAAAATCCCATTCCATCGCGGTAATGCCGAACAAGCCGAAGATCAACAGATAAACCGCTTCCAGCCACATGGAAAAACCAAAGCTGCCACGGAAACGCATTTGCTGCGTCCACAAAATCACCCAGCCCGAATGCGCGGCTCCTGCAACAAAACACAACACGCTGATTGTGGCAATAATGGCCACACTCCACTCTTGAAGATACAAAACATCTGCCAACAGCGACATTGAGCCGGTAACGTGGGAGGTATAACGTGAGAATGCGAAGTAACCGCCGGCATTAATCGCACCGGCAAGAAAGGCCATGATGTAGCCCAGCCGTCTGAAACGGGCATCGGAAATATTGTGTTCGTGCAGGTACGGACGGTCTGCCTGCCAAAACGGCGGCGTGTGTTGCCTATGGTGGCGCGGTCGGTAAGAGTGGGGCCGTTTGTCGTCGTTCATTGATTTGAGGATAGGGGCGAGCATTTATACTGGGTGTATTTTATATGCAACTGCCTGCTGCCAAGAACAAATAATATAAAGTGTCCCCAAGTTGCCACACTTGCCCATTGTAAGATGAAGGCGTACATTAATAGCCATACATGAGTATAAGGAAACATCCGATGAATCCTATCCGCCTGACCTTATTGATTGGTGCTGCCGCATTACTTGCCGCCTGCGCCACCACGCCTGAGCAAAAAGCCGCACGCGCCCAAGCGCAGAAACGCTATGAGCAGGACCTTCAAGTCAATCTTGCAGCTCAATGTGATCAGGAAACTGCCGCGCTGATCCGCCGCAAATTTGACGAAGAAGGCAAACCCGGTGCCGCAACTGCGGAACAAAAAGCCTTCCGCCTTAAATATATCGACAAAGTTTCCGATCCGATGTTCCAAGCCTGCTACAAAATGGCATGGCAAAACTATATTTCCCAAGAACAGCTGCGCGAAGCCCGCTACTATCGTTATTACGATGATTGGGGCTATCCGTTTGGCCGTTATCCTTGGTGGTGGTAAGGTATTAACAAACCTTAAGGCCGTCTGAAAGCATATATTCATTGGTTTCAGACGGCCTAAGGTTTATTGAAACGGCAATAACGTTTACAATAGCCGCCTATTCAAACACAATACCTACCACCCATGAACATCTGGCTTGGACAGCGACACGCGCCCAAATTTCCGCAAGGAGCCGCCGTAACCATCGGCAACTTCGACGGCGTACACCTTGGGCACAAACACATTCTACAAAAACTCAAACGAGAGGCAGACCAGCGCGGTCTGCCTGTTGTCGTTGTTGTTTTTGAGCCTCAGCCCAAAGAATTTTTTGCGCGCAAAGCCGGGAAAAAGCTGCCTTACCGCATCAGTCCGCTACGTACCAAATTGCGTCTTTTGCGTGAAACCGGCTGTGTGGATGCCGTTTGGGTCTTGCGTTTTAACCAAGCTTTCTCCGATATGAGCGCACAAGCGTTTATCGACCAGCTTTTGCGCCAAACACTCAACACGCGTTATCTGCTGATTGGCGACGATTTCCGTTTCGGTGCCGGCCGTGAAGGTTGTTTTGAACTCTTGGCACAACAGCCCGATATGCAAACCGAGCGCACGCCGTCCGTTATTGTTGAAGACATCCGCACCAGTAGTACCGCCGTCCGCCAAGCCCTTTCAGACGGCAGGTTGGAATATGCCAAAAAACTGTTGGGCCATGATTATGTGTTGAGCGGAAAGGTCAAACACGGACAAAAACTCGGCCGCACCATCAACGCGCCTACCGCCAATGTCCAGCTTCCTCCGTATCATTATGCACTAAGCGGCGTATTTGTCGTTGAGGCAGACGGCACATTCGGCACGCGCCGAGGCGTTGCCAGCTTTGGTTTTAACCCCACTGTCAGCAACAACCGTTCGCAAAAGCTAGAAGTCCATCTGTTCGATTTCAACGGCGATTTGTACGGTCAACGCATCTTCGTCCGCTTCCTGCACAAACTGCGTGATGAGAAAAAATTTGAGAGTATCGAAGCATTGAAAACCCAAATTTTGCAAGATATGGAAGATGCAAAGGTTTGGAAGCCATAGAAACGCTTCTAGAAGCTTATAAAATCAAGACAATTGGGCTACAATAAGTCCTTTGAATTTTTTCAGACGGCCTGTTCTTTTTAAAATGAGCAATCAGGCCGTCTGAAACCGAAATACCGCAACAATAGAGATCAAAAAATGACCGATTACAGTAAAACCGTAAACCTGCTCGAGAGCCCGTTTCCAATGCGCGGCAATCTTGCCAAGCGCGAGCCTGCATGGCTGAAAAGCTGGTACGAGCAAAAACGCTACCAAAAACTGCGCGAAATCGCCAAAGGCCGTCCGAAATTTATTCTGCACGACGGTCCTCCGTATGCCAACGGCGACATCCACATCGGTCATGCCGTCAATAAAATTCTCAAAGACATCATTATCCGCAGCAAAACCCAAGCCGGTTTTGACGCGCCTTATGTACCGGGTTGGGACTGCCACGGTTTGCCTATCGAAGTGATGGTAGAAAAACTGCACGGCAAAGATATGCCTAAAGCCCGTTTCCGTGAATTGTGCCGCGAATACGCCGCCGAACAGATTGCCCGTCAGAAAAAAGACTTTATCCGCTTGGGCGTGTTGGGCGACTGGGACAATCCTTACCTGACCATGGATTTCAAAACCGAAGCCGATACCGTGCGTATGCTCTGTGAAATCTACAAATCCGGCTATCTCTACCGTGGTGCAAAACCGGTTCAATTCTGCTTGGATTGCGGCTCTTCGCTGGCGGAAGCGGAAGTGGAATACAAAGACAAAGTATCGCCTGCGATTGACGTTGCCTATCCGTTTAAAGACACCGTCGCGCTTGCCGCCGCATTTGGTTTGGCAAGTATCGAAGGCAAAGCGTTTGCCGTTATTTGGACAACCACGCCTTGGACTTTGCCTGCGAGCCAAGCTGTTTCAGCTGGCGCAGACGTGGTGTATCAATTAATCGATACGCCCAAAGGCAAATTGGTGTTGGCCAAAGATTTGGCAGAAGACGCGCTCAAACGTTACGGTTTTTCAGACGGCATTGCTATTCTTGCCGAAACCACCGGCGACAAGCTGGAAAACCTGCACATGAATCATCCGTTCCTCGAACGCGATATTCCCATGCTCAACGGCGATCATGTTACCACCGATGCTGGTACCGGCTTGGTGCATACTGCGCCTGCGCATGGTCTGGAAGACTACGCCGTCTGCAATAAATACGGCATCGAGCTTTACAACCCTGTAAATGCCGAAGGCAAATACATCAGCGAAACCCCGCGCGTTGCCGGCATGAGCGTTTGGGAAGCCAACCCTGTTATCCTGCAATGGCTGGAAGAAACCGGCAACCTCTTGGCAAGCAGCAAAATCGAACACAGCTACGCCCACTGTTGGCGCCACAAAACGCCGTTGATTTACCGTGCGACTGGCCAATGGTTTGTCGGTATGGACAAAGCCGGAAAAGACGGTAAAACCCTGCGCGACAAAGCCCTCAAAGCCGTTGATGACACCGAATTTTTCCCATCATGGGGGCGTGCGCGTTTGGAAGCCATGATTGAAGGTCGTCCTGACTGGGTGGTTTCGCGCCAACGCTACTGGGGCACGCCGATGACTTTCTTTGTTCACAAAGAAACCGGTGAGCTGCATCCAAACTCCGCTGAGCTTTTGGAAAAAGTTGCCCAAAAAATTGAAGAAAAAGGCATCGAAGCGTGGTTCTCTCTTGATAAGAGCGAACTCTTGAGCGCGGAAGATTGCGAAAATTACGACAAACTTTCCGATACGATGGACGTGTGGTTCGATTCAGGTTCAACCCATTATTCCGTCTTGAAACAACGCGAAGAATTGGAATGGCCCGCCGACCTTTACCTCGAAGGCAGCGACCAACACCGCGGCTGGTTCCAATCCTCCATGCTGACCGGCTGCGCCTCATCCATGGGTCGCGCCCCGTACAAACAGCTTCTGACCCACGGTTTCGTGGTTGACCAAAACGGCCGCAAAATGTCGAAATCCATCGGTAACGTCGTCGCACCGCAAGAAGTCTATAACGAATTCGGCGCGGACATCCTGCGCCTGTGGGCGGCATCCACCGATTACAGCGGCGAATTGGCAATTTCCAAAGAAATCCTCAAACGCGTCACCGAAAGCTACCGCCGCATCCGCAACACCTTGAGCTTCCTGTTTGCCAACCTCAGCGATTTCGACCCGTTCGAACACACCGTACCGCAGGCAGACATGGTCGAAATCGACCGCTACGCTTTAGTATTGGCGCGTCAGCTGCAAGAGCGTCTGGCAGGCGACTTCTATCCGCGCTATGCCTTCCACTTCGCCGTGAAAGACATCGTCTCCTTCTGCTCGGAAGACTTGGGCGCGTTCTACCTCGACATCCTGAAAGACCGCCTCTACACCACCAAAGCCGACAGCCACGCCCGCCGCAGCGCGCAAACCGCCCTGTATCACATCACGCGCAGCCTGGTTCTCTTGATTGCACCGATTTTGTGCTTCACCGGCGAAGAAGCGTGGGACATCATCGGCGGCGGCGAAGAAGACAGCGTCCTCTTCCACACTTGGCACGAGTTCCCGCCCATCAACGAAAAAGCCGAAGCCGAACTGGTGAAAAAATGGACGGCAGTCCGCGAAGCCCGCGAAGCCGTAACCGCCGCCATCGAACCTTTGCGCGCCGATAAAACCGTCGGTTCGTCATTGCAAGCCGAAGCCGAAATTACGGCTCCGGAAGAAATTGCCGACTATCTGAACACTTTGGGCGAAGAATTGCGTTTTGCTTTGCTGGTGTCTAAAGCTGAAGTGAAAGTAGGTGATGAACTTGCTGTAACCGCTAAAGCCAGCGATGGTGAAAAATGCGAACGCTGCTGGCACTATACCCACGATGTGGGCGCAGTTGCAGGCCATGAAACCATCTGTAAACGTTGTGCTGATAACGTTGACGGTAAAGGCGAAGACAGACATTACGCTTAATTGTTTGGTCTAAGATAAAGGCCGTCTGAAAACTTTGAAAATAGGTTTTCAGACGGCCTTTGTTTGACAAAAATGGAGATGAAGATGAAAAAAAGGATACTGCTTTTCACTATAAGCTTATTGTCTGCCTGCAATAATCAGCAACAGCAACCGGTTGAACAGTTACAGGAAACAATCCGAGTGCACAATATTCCGATTAACGTGATTACCCCTCAAAACGGCGTACCGATTGATTTTGAAAAAAAAGAATTTCAAGAAGCAAAAACATTTTTCGACAAGATTCAGCAAGTAGCGAAGGTTACGAGGGCATATTATATTTATCCCGAACCATCATGCTATACAAGGGGAAGCGGACGCTACTCTACAAAAGAATGTCACCAGGGCTTGGTTGAAAAAACATGTTTTTTAGTGAGTATGGAGCTACTCAATCCTTCTTTGACAAAACTTTCAAACGAACAGCGGTTATCGGAAAGCCTCAAATACATCGAACATCGGAAAAGAGAACTTAAGAAAAATGCCATGCCTATCGTAACATTCGATATTTTGGATGAAGGGGAAAATTATATTGTCTATGCAAAGAAATCTAGAAAATATGCCCATTTCAAACCAGAAGTTACCGCCAAGCTGGCTTTAAACGGATTATTGTTTGAAGGTGTATGCACGAACAACTCTCCCACGGCAAAGTTCACCTCTTGGGAAAGTACCGCAACAGTCAATTGGGTACGGGAACTGATAAAAATCAACCAACAAGGATCCAAGCCCGACCAGCCATAAAATTAAAGGCCGTCTGAAAACTTGTTTCAGACGGCCTTCAGCTATTCTATTACTAAGTAGAAATTAGCGGGCAGAGCAAGAAGTTTCTACTTTGTTGCCGTATGGGTCAGTGAAGCCGAAGAATGCTTCGCTGCCTTTTTGATGCCATTCAGCGCCTTTGCCGAACAGGCCTTGGTTGGCAACATAGCGTTCGCCTGAACCTGCAACGGCAGAAGACAGGGTGGCAACTTTGTCGTCCAGACGCAGTTCAACTTGGTTGGTGCTCAGGTTGCGGACTTGTACAGACAGGCCGTTTTCGCAGCTGAATGATTGAACACGGTCATGGTTGTGCATGTCATGATGTTGGTGGCCATGTTCGTGTGCATGATTGTGCTCATGATGTTGACCATGGTCATGGCGATGGGCTTCAGGTGCGGCACAGGCAGCGAGGCTCATGGCGGTGGCAATTGCAAGCAGGGCTTTTACTTTCATTTTTGACTCCTATGGTCAGTGTTGAAGGAAGAATGTAGCGGCATGTTATAAATATCTTTATGGCTTCACAATAGGGATAACCATTATTTACTTTTTCTTCCTGTTTCCGGGAGTATGGCAGGATTCTTTGTAGTTTTGATATGAATGATTAATGCCGTTTGAAAAAAAGCCGCACTTGCGCTAGAGGTAGACGAAAGTGCGGAAAATTCAGAGAGTTACATTGAAAGAAGGATAGGACAGCTTAACGCTGGCGTGCTTTAAAACGGGGATTGCTCTTGCAAATGACGTACACTTTGCCTTTTCGGCGGACAATTTGACAGTCGCGGTGTCGTTTTTTTGCAGTTTTCAGGGATGAGAGGACTTGCATCATTTATCCTTTCTGAAAGAAGACATCATGGATTGGTAACGTTGGTTGAACTTGCTGGCGCGGCCTTCGACATTGACATTGCGTTGTTTGCCCGTATATACGGGGTGGGACGCGGAAGAGGTATCAAGAGAGAAGAGGGGATACTCTACTCCGTCTTTCCAAACCATGGTTTTTCCGTGGGTATTGGCACATGAACGGATGAGCCATCCTTGGTCCGCACCGCTGTCGTAAAACAGGACTGTACGATAGTTGTCTGGGTGGATATCGGGTTTCATTTCTTTCTCCAGTGAGTGTTATGGTATAACATTATACTCTTAGAAAAAGAGCAGACAAGTGTTTTTTGGTTTTTCTTTATCACGGGGGTGCGGCATTTTGATAAAATATGCTGTTTCAGACGGCCTTTTTTTTTTCATGAGGCCGTCTGAATATTTTGTTTTCTAATGATAGGGATATGATGTATTTGTATAAGGGTTTCAGATTGGGTGGTGCGGTAAGCAAGGTTATGCCGATTATCCATGTATTGTCCAAGCTGGGGCTGTTGTTTTCACTGCTGTTGGCAGTGCCGACACTGATGTCGTATTTTTATCACGACAGCGCGTTTATCGTGTTTGCCTATACGGCTTTGACGGTATTGTTGGTGTCGTGCGTTACTTGGGTGCTGACTTTGCGTTTCAACCGTGAATTGCGGCCGCGTGACGGATTTACCCTGGTATTGATGCTGTGGCTGGCCTTTGCCATCGTGGCGGCGATGCCGATTTATTTCTATATGCCGTCCATGAGTTTCACCGATGCGTTTTTTGAAGCGATGTCGGGGCTGACGACAACAGGGGCAACAGTGATTTCCGGCTTGGATACGCTGGATCCGTCGGTGAATTTTTGGCGGCACATGCTCAACTGGCTCGGCGGTATGGGTATTATCGTGCTGGCTGTGGCGATTTTGCCGATGTTGGGCGTGGGGGGGACGCAGCTTTTCAAAGCGGAAATTCCGGGTATGGATAAGGAAAGCAAGATGGCTCCCCGTATTTCGCAAGTGGCCAAACGGCTGTGGTTTGCTTATGCGCTGACAACTGCTGCCGCCTTTGTATCCTTGCATATTGCTGGCATGGGCTGGTTTGATGCCTTGTGCCATGCGATGTCGGCAGTGGCCTTGGGCGGTTTTTCGACACATGATGACAGCGTTGCCTATTTTGATTCTGTGGCAGTCGAATGGACATTGATGTTTTTTACTGTCTGGGGCGGTATCAATTTCGCCAGCCACTTTACTGCGCTGGGCAACCGCTCTTTGCAGGTGTATTGGAAAGATGAAGAATGCCGTTCCATGTTGTTGGTTTTGTCGGGCAGTATTTTGATTTCGGCATTGTATTTATGGCAGCAGGACGTTTATCAAAGCCTTGGCGAAGCTTTGCGCTTCGTCAGCTTCAACTTTGTGTCCATCGGATTGGCCAGCGGTTTCTCCAATGCAGACTTTGCTCAATGGCCGCTGATTGTGTCGTTGTGGATGTTTTTTCTGTCGAACGTATTGGCAAGTTCAGGCTCTATGGGGGGCGGTATTAAAAACGTGCGTGCGTTGGTGTTGTTCAAATTCAGCTTGCGTGAAATGTTGATTTTGCTACATCCGCGTGCGGTTCGTACGGTAAAGGTCAACAACCGCTCCATTCCGGATCGTATGGCGCTGACCGTCATGTCGTTCATCTTTATTTACTTTATGACGGTCATCGTATTCAGCTTTTTACTAATGGCGGCAGGCTTGGACTTTTTATCCGCCTTTACGGCAGTCATTGCCTGTATTACCAATGCAGGGCCGGGTTTGGGGGCAGTTGGTCCGTCGCATAATTATGCCGCGCTGAGCGATGTACAGAAGTGGCTGTGTACGGCTGTGATGTTGTTGGGACGTTTGGAGATTTTTACCGTTTTAATTTTGTTTACTCCGGCATATTGGAAGAAATAAGTGTGAGAAAAAGGCCGTCTGAAATTTCAGACGGCCTTTTTATAATGGCTGGGCTTAAGCGTATTGTTTGAGCAATTCTTTGAATTGTTCGCCGGTTTCAGGGTGTTTCAAACCGTAAGCCACGGTTGCTTCAAGGTAACCCAATTTGCTGCCGCAGTCGTAGCGTTTGCCATCAAATGCATGAGCCAACACAAACTCATGGTCGAGCAGGCGGGCGATACCGTCTGTCAGTTGGATTTCGTTACCGGCGCCGCGGGGCAGGTTGGTCAACAAGTCAAAAATACGTGGAGTTAGGATATAGCGGCCGACAACAGCAAGGTTGGAAGGTGCTTCTTCCGGTTTGGGTTTTTCAACGATGTTGATAATACGCTGATAGCTTTTCAGTTTTTCAACTTCAACGATACCGTAAGAGCTTGTTTGAGAAGGATCAACGGTTTCAACACCTAAAATGCTGTTACCGCTTTGGTTGTACACATCAACCATCTGTTTCAACGCGCCTTTAGGAGTGTCAATCAAATCGTCTGCCAAAATAACGGCGAAAGGCTCATTACCAACGGCAGCCTGCGCGCACAATACGGCATGACCCAAACCCAATGCTTCAGTTTGACGGATGTACATACAGGTAATGTTGGGAGGTAGGATGTCACGAACGTGCGCCAACAGTTTGTCTTTTTGACGTAATTCCAATTCGGTTTCCAACTCGTATGCTTTGTCGAAGTGATCTTCGATGCTGCGTTTGTTACGGCCGGTGATAAACACCATTTCGGTACAGCCGGCTTCAACCGCTTCTTCAACTGCATATTGAATTAGAGGTTTGTCCACAATAGGCAGCATTTCTTTGGGGCTGGCTTTGGTTGCAGGCAAGAAACGGGTGCCCATACCGGCAACGGGGAAGACGCATTTTTTAATGGGTTTCATATTGGTATCCTATTTTGTCTGAGGGATTAGCCCCCGAAAGTGTAATTGTGTGTAACGATAATACCACATGATAAAGTATCAGGCGGCTCGAAAAAGACTGTATATACTGTCTTATCCCAGCAACGTCAGTAATTCTTCTTCGCTCAATACGGCCACGCCCAAAGCTTGGGCTTTTTCCAATTTACTGCCTGTAGCTTCTCCGGCGACAACGTAGTCAGTTTTTTTAGATACGCTGCCGGAAACTTTACCGCCTGCAGCCTCAATCATGGCTTGTGCTTGGTCGCGTTTGAGTGTGGGTAAAGTCCCTGTCAATACAAAGGTTTTACCTGCTACGGCTTCATTAATGCCGTCTGAAATAGTTTCATCTTGAAGATTAGACCGCGTTTGAGTAAAGAAAGTTTTCATATTTTCAAGCAGGGCTGCGTTTTGCGGTTTACTGCGCCATGTCTGCCAATCGGTAGGCAACGCTTTGTCAGTTTGCAAGCCTTCTATGCTTTGTCCGGCAAGCTCCCACAAGGCCAGTGCTTTGGTTTCGCTGATTTTAAAATCGGGCAGGCGGGCAATCCAGCGTTGCGGCTCGGCATGGCGCAGAGGAGGGATAGTGACAGCTTGGCTTTGCGGGGCAACACCTACAGACAGTAGCTCGTCTATCATCGCCTGTTGTGCTTCTTGGGCAAAAAAGTGAGCGATGGAGCGGGCAACCACCGTGCCGATATCAGGCAGGCAGGCGAGGATGGGTTCAGGTGCATGGCGGACATGTTCGAGTGTGCCGAATGCCTGCGCCAACGTTTTGGCCGTGCGTTCGCCGACGTGACGGATGCCGAGGGCAAAAAGGAAGCGGGCGAGTTCGGGTGTTTTGCTGGCTTCTATGCCTGCGAGGATATTTTCCGCCCATTTGGTCGGCTGTTTTTTAATGTTTTTGGCAAGCAGAGTATTGCCGGTCTCACTTTCAAAGTCTTCAATCTCACTGTTTGATGGTTCTTCCTCATTAGCCGATGCTTTATCCGCTGTTTCCTTCATTTTTTGCAGGGTTGGAATATCAAGGCGGTAGAGGTCGGCGAAATGACGAACCAAATCTTGTGCGACCAGCTGCTCGATTTGTTTTTGACCAAGTCCGTCGATATCCATGGCTTTGCGTGAGGCAAAGTGGATTAAACCTTGCGCACGTTGTGCTTGGCAAAGCATACCGCCGCTGCATCGGGCAACCGCTTCGCCTTCTTCGCGTTCGATTTCGCTGCGGCAGATAGGACAATGGGTGGGCAGGCGGTAAGGTTTGTGAAGCGGTTCGGATCGGGTTTCAGAAGGTGTTTCGGCGAATAAATCATCTTGCAGGCCGTCTGAAACGGAAATGTTGGTCTCCTGCATTGGGCGGCGTTCAAAAATTACGCGCACCACCTCGGGAATCACGTCTCCGGCGCGGCGCACGACAACGGTATCGCCAACGCGTACGTCTTTTCGCGATACCTCATCCTGATTATGCAGGGTGGCGTTAGTAACGGTAACGCCGCCGACGAATACAGGTTGCAAACGGGCGACGGGGGTTACTGCGCCGGTGCGCCCGATTTGTACATCAATGGCTTCGACAATGGTCAATGCTTCTTCGGCAGGAAATTTGTGGGCAATGGCCCAACGTGGCGCGCGTGAGATGAAACCCAGTTTTTCTTGTTGTGCCAGACTGTTGACTTTGACCACCATGCCGTCGATTTCGTAGGGCAGGGTAGGGCGTTTTTGCTGCATTTGCTCGTAAAATGCCAATACTTCGTCGATATTTGGGAAACAGTCGAAATTACCATCGGGCAGGCTGAAGCCAAGCTCTTTACAGTAGCTCAGCTCTTGTAGGTGTTCTTCTGCGATAAAACCGCCTTGTTGTCGGGCAATGGAATAGGGGAAGAAATGCAGTTTGCGCTGTGCCGTAATGCGCGAATCGAGTTGGCGCAGACTGCCGGCGGCGGCATTGCGCGGATTGGCGAAAGGTTTTTGTCCGTTTTCAGCCTGTCGTGCGTTTAAGGCGGCAAAATCGGCTTTGAGCATCAGTACTTCGCCGCGTATTTCGATAAACTCGGGAATGTTTTCTCCATGCAGGCGTAAGGGGATGTTGGATACGGTTTTGACGTTTTGGGTAACGTCTTCGCCTGTGGTGCCGTCGCCACGGGTTGCTGCTTGAGTCAATACGCCGTCGCGGTACAGCAGGCTGATGGCCAGACCGTCAAATTTAGGCTCGATAACGTATTCCGGTTTTTCGCCGTTTAATCCGCCACGAACGCGCTCATCGAAAGCGTACATTTCGGTATGGTCGAACACTCCGTTTTCGTCTTGTGGCGAAAAGGCGTTGGTCAGTGACAACATAGGCACTTCATGACGCACTTCATCAAAGCCTGCCAAAGGCTCGCCGCCGACGCGCTGGGTTGGGCTGTCGGGCAGTTTCAACTCAGGATAATTGAGTTCCAATGCTTCGAGCTCGCGGAACAATTTGTCGTATTCGGCATCGGGTACGCTGGGTGTGTCTAGGGTGTAATATTCGTAGGCGTAGCGGTTGAGGAGGTCGGTCAGGTATTTGATACGTTGTGCGGTCGGATTCATGTGCAATCGAAATAGAGTTTTCAGACGGCCTGATGATAGAGAGGCCGTCTGAAAATCGATGAATATTGAAGATGAAGGGATTTTACCTGAAAAAGCGGATATGCCGTCATTGCATATCCGCTTTTTGATTGGGGAAGTTTAAGAGAACAGGCGCAGGGCTTGTTTGCTGCCGGGTTTGATGCCGACTTTAAGCATTTCTTCCTGACGGGCCAAAACGTAGTTGCGTACGTCTTTGAGCCATTGGGTGGAAACTTCTTCCATTTGGTCGTTAACCAAATCCAAGCTGAGTTGGCCGGAGAGTTTGACTGCCAAGTCCATAAATTTGTCGAAAGTTTTTTCGCCGGCAGGAACATGCGGAATATCCAGAAGCATGCTGAAACCGCGGTAGGCTTGGTTGTCCAACAGAGGATTGGTAAATGGTTTGTTGTCCAAAGTATGGATGGAGAACAATTTAGGGTTGTTGTTGTCGCCGAAGTGGAACGCGCCGTCTTCGCCCAGTTTGAAGCCTGTATCTTCCACGGCGGCACGCAACTCTACGCCGCTGATATTGGAATGGGAAACCAAGTGAATGGCGATGGTTTGGTCAACACGCGCACAGAATTGGTCGAGGGCTTGCGCGACTTCAGTGAACGCGTCTAAATCGGTATGCAAAACTTTGCCGTCCATCAGCTGGGCAAAAGCATCAACCTGTTGGTCGAAGTGTTGCAGCTCTTCACGCGCGGCCAAACCATTGCGGCTGACAGCCTGCAGGCCCATGACGAAGCCTTGGTAGTAAACGCCCGGAATCGGCTCGGCAACGCGGAAATGGTCGTCCCTGGTGCAACCGATGATTTGGAAGCGGTGAGTGCCGGAAAGGCGCGGCAGGGCGTGCAATTCTTGGGCTTGTTTCAGGGAGATGTAGGCCATGTAGTCGAAGCGCGGATCAAACCAAGGCAACTCGACTTGCGATAATTCGTCCAAGCTGATCAATGGTACTTGTGCCACAGGCTCGGCAGCGGTTTCAACCGGAGCAGAAGCGGCTTCGGCAGGGCTGACGGTAATTTCGTTGTTTAAGCCGATAACAGTGTGTTGGACTTTTTCTTCTGCGGAAAAGTCGTCTTCCACAGTCAACTCGACATCCGTTTTAATCTGTGTAGGGTGGGCCAGTTTGGCTTTTGCCGCGTAGATTTCATCTTGCTCTTGCAGGTTGCGCAATGCCTCTTCGGTTTTTTTGTTTTTCTTGATAAACAAACCCTGGCCGCCGGTTTCTTTGCTGTCGCGGACGTGCTTGGTTTTGCTGGTCAAAAGCGCATCTTTATCGGAATGGCCGAATTGTTCGCGCACTTGTTTGCGGTATTGGTTTTCCTGGTACATGTTGTAACCGATGACCGCCAAAAGGGTGGCGAGGGCTAAGACGATGAAAATCATGGAGTAATCACTTTTTAAAAAGGCAGCATTCCGTCTTTTTCAGGGTGCGGAATCTTGCTGCGTGGGAAGTTCGTTGGAGCCGGACTTTATGCGTCCGAATGAATAGCTGAATTATAACGAAAATAGACGGTTGTGACAGCATTATGTCTACCAATCATTTCAGGCCGTCTGAAAGTTATCCGCGCCGGACGGGAAAACCTGCTTTTTGAAGGCGAGGCCAATCGAAGAAATGTCCGGGATCGGTTTTCCTGTCCGGCGCGATGTCCTGATGACCGGTAATGACCTGAATCGGGTAATGTTCGGAGATAGCGGTCAGCAAGGCTTGCAGGCTGGTGTATTGTGCTTCGGTAAAAGGCTCGAAATCGCAGCCTTCCAATTCGATACCGATGGAGAAGGCATTGCATTTTTCTCTGCCTTGAAACGACGATACGCCGGCATGATAGGCCATGTCGTCGCAGGAAACGAATTGGACGGTTTCGCCTTTACGGCTGATGAAAAAATGGCTGGAGACGCGCAAGGTGTGGATGATACTGAAAAAAGGGTGCTCGTCAGGGTTGATTTGGTTGGTAAACAAATTTTCCACTGCCCCCGTGTTGTACTCAAAAGGAGGAAGGGAAATATTGTGGAGGACAACCAATGAGATGTCTTCATCCGGTTCGCGTGGGCTGAAATTGGGCGAATGAGTTTGGCGTGCATTCAGCCAGCGGCCGTTTTGCCAAATGTTTTTTGAAGGGGAATTCATGGTTTCAGACGGCCTTTCGGGATAGGAAAGCATACGTTAGGGAAGGTGGCAGGCGTGGTGGACTTATTTTCGGTTATACTGTCGCCCGACACGTTCACAAACCAAGAATCCTACCATGCTGAAAAAATTGTTGAAATGGCTGGCCGTATTTTTGACGGCATTTGCCGCCGTGGTTGCCGCATTGTTGTTTGTTCCGAAAGACAACGGCAAACCATACCGTATTACCATTACCAAAAACCAAGGTATCTCTTCCGTCAGCCGCAAACTGGCTCAAGACGGCATCGTTTATAACCGTTATGTGCTGGTAGCCGCCGCATATGTGATGGGCGTACACAACCAACTCAATGCCGGTTCTTACCGCCTGTCTGCTAAAGTATCGGCTTGGGACATTTTAAAACGCATTAAAAAAGGCCGTCCTGACTCGGTCAGCGTGCAAATTTTGGAAGGCGCGCGTTTTGCCCAAATGCGCCGTATTATCGACAACACTGCCGACATTGCCCACGATACGCGTGGTTGGAGCGATGAAAAACTGATGGCCGAAGTGGCGCCCGATGCCTTGAGCAGCAATCCTGAAGGACAGTTTTTCCCGGATAGTTACGAAATTGATGCCGGTGGCAGCGATCTTCAAATTTACAAAATTGCCTACCGTAAAATGCGGGAAAACCTGCAAGAAGCATGGGACGACCGTCAAAGCGGCCTACCTTATAAAAATCCGTACGAAATGCTGATTATGGCGAGTCTGATTGAAAAAGAAACCGCACACGAAGACGACCGCGCCCATGTGGCCGCCGTATTCGTCAACCGCCTGAATATCGGCATGCGCCTGCAAACCGACCCGACTGTCATCTATGGCATGGGTGATGCGTATAAGGGCAGAATCCGCAAAGCCGACCTGCAACGCGATACGCCTTACAATACTTATACGCGCAGCGGTTTGACGCCGACGCCGATTGCGCTTCCCGGCAAGGCCGCGCTTGAAGCGGCGGGTCATCCGTCTGATGAAAAATATCTGTATTTCGTCTCAAAAATGGATGGTACGGGCTTGAGCGAGTTCAGCCACAATCTTTCTGAACACAACGCTGCCGTACGCAAATATATTTTGAAGAAATAAACCGAATAGGCCGTCTGAAACATTTATAATCACTGTTTCAGACGGCCTTTAAATTGACGATATCCATATGAAACCCAGATTTATTACCCTTGACGGCATAGACGGCGCAGGCAAGTCCACCAACCTCGCCGTAATGAAAGCATGGTTTGAGAAACACCAACTGCCCGTATTGTTTACGCGCGAACCTGGAGGCACTCCGGCCGGAGAAGCATTGCGTGAAATTCTGCTCAACCCAGCCACCCAAGTCAGCCTGCGTACCGAAACCCTGCTGATGTTTGCCGCCAGACAGCAACACTTGGAAACAGTTATTCTGCCTGCCCTGAAAAACGGCACGCATGTGGTTTCCGACCGCTTTACTGATGCAACGTTTGCCTATCAAGGCGGCGGACGCGGCGTTCCCTTGCAAGATATTGCCACGCTTGAGCATTGGGTGCAGGGTGATTTCCGTCCCGATTTAACTTTGCTGTTGGATGTGCCTTTGGAAGTGTCAATGGCACGCATCAACCAAACGCGTGAGAAAGACCGCTTTGAGCAAGAAGAAGCCGAGTTTTTCAATCGGGTGCGCGAAGTGTATCTGCAACGTGCTAACGAACAGCCGGAACGCTATGCCGTCATCGACAGCAGCCAAAGTCTGGACGCTGTAAAAAATCAGATTGAAACCGCGCTAGACAGTCATTTTGGATTGAATGTTTAAGTTTAAATAAAATGCCGTCTGAAAGAAGAGTGATGTGGCAAAGAAATATTATTACAGAAGTTTTTAGACATAAAACCAAATAAAACGAAATATCAAAACAAATGTAATAAATATCGGTATGCGCCACCAAAAGAACATGATAAAATTACGGCCTCTTACAAAGCCGGTCTGTTAACAACCCGACTTTAGAAATTTTAAATGTCTGAAGCAGCCTGTTTCAGACTTGTTCGCTGTAAAATCTCTCTCGCAAACAGGATCGATAAATGGAAAATTCATTAAAAGAAGCCGCCCTGCAGTTCCACGAATTCCCCGTGCCGGGCAAAATCTCCGTTACCCCAACCAAATCTCTGGCTACTTCTAAAGACTTGGCGTTGGCGTACTCTCCGGGCGTAGCCGCTCCTTGTATGGAAATCCATGCCGATCCTCAAACTGCCTACAAATACACTGCCAAAGGCAATTTGGTTGCCGTGATTTCCAACGGTACCGCAGTGTTGGGTTTGGGCAACATCGGCGCATTGGCCGGTAAACCTGTAATGGAAGGCAAAGGCGTATTGTTCAAAAAATTCGCCGGCGTTGACGTATTCGATATCGAAATCGATGAAAAAGACCCGCAAAAATTGGTAGACATCATCGCTTCTTTGGAACCGACTTTCGGCGGTATCAACCTCGAAGACATCAAAGCGCCTGAGTGCTTCTACATCGAACGTGAATTGCGCAAACGTTGCAAAATCCCTGTATTCCACGACGACCAACATGGTACCGCCATCATTACCGCTGCTGCCGTATTGAACGCTTTGCGTTATACCGGCCGCAAAATTGAAGAAGCGACGTTGGTGTGTTCCGGTGCAGGTGCCGCAGCGATTGCCTGCTTGAACCAGTTGCTGGATTTGGGTCTGAAACGTGAAAATGTAACCGTCTGCGACTCCAAAGGCGTGATTTACAAAACCCGCGAAGACAAAGACCGTATGGACGAATCCAAACAATTCTACGCCATCGAAGACAACGGCCAACGCGTATTGGCTGATGCCGTTAAAGGTAAAGACATTTTCTTGGGTCTGTCCGGTGCAAACCTGCTGACCCCTGAAATGCTGAACACCATGAACGAGAAACCAATTGTGTTCGCTATGGCAAACCCAAATCCGGAAATTCTGCCTCCTTTGGCAAAAGAAACCCGTCCGGATGTGGTAATCGGTACCGGCCGCTCAGACTTCCCGAACCAAGTAAACAACGTATTGTGCTTCCCATTCATCTTCCGTGGCGCATTGGATGTCGGCGCGACCACCATCAACGAAGAAATGAAACGCGCTTGCGTATACGCTTTGGCTGACTTGGCAATGGAAGAGGTAACTGAAGAAGTGGTTGCCGCTTACGGTAAGAAATTTGAATTCGGTGCGGAATACCTGATTCCTACACCATTCGACTCTCGCCTGTTGCCTCGCGTTGCTTCTGCTACCGCTAAAGCAGCTATGGAAAGCGGCGTGGCTACCCGTCCAATCGCTGACTTGGATGCGTACGCTGCTAAATTGGCTGCATGGGAACTGTAATTCAGTAAGTAGTGCTTGATTGAAAAGGCCGTCTGAAAGTTGTATTTCAGACGGCCTTTTTGTTTATTGAATATTTTAGAAACGGCTTAATGCAGCAATCGGAATGAAGAATACGATAATCTGCTGATTCAACAGAGACGTGGGAATATGGATTGCTTTCTAAGATAGGTTTCTTATTTTTGAGCGGCTTTGACTTTTCAGGGTTTGTACGGGATTGAATACAATAGTTTTTTCAGCTTTTTTAAACAACATCGGCCGTCTGAAAACGGGTTTCAGACGGCCTGAGTTAATGAAACAGTTTATTTTTGCCAATAGGTTTTGACGTTGACGAACTCATACAACCCGAATTCTGATAGCTCGCGTCCATAGCCGGAAGCTTTTACACCGCCAAAGGGGAGGCGCAGGTCGCTGCTGGTGTGGCGGTTGATAAAGACAGAGCCTGCTTGGATTCTTTCGGCGTATTGCCATGCGTTTGCCGTGTCGGCTGTGTAGATACAGGCGCCGAGGCCGAAAGGTGTGTCGTTGGCAAGTGCGACGGCGTGATCCGGATTGTCGGCGCGTAAGATCATGGCAACCGGGCCGAAGACTTCTTCGTGCCAAACGCGGCAGTTGGGGTTGACCTGATCCAAGACGGTAGCAGGGTAAAACCAGCTTTCTCCCTCAGGGATATAGCCGCCGCTCAAGCATTGCGCACCGTGTGCAATCGCATCTTGAACCTGCTCGTGTACAGTTTGACGCAAGTCTTGGCGGTGAAGCGGGGCAAGGGTAGTGTTCGGGTTTTTGGGATTGCCGGTTTGCAGTTTGGCGCACTCGGCAAGGAAGAGCGGGATAAATTGTTCGGCAATATTCTGGGTAACAACGATGCGTTTGGCGGCATTGCAGGATTGTCCGGCATCGCGGAAGCGCGAATAGCAGGCATCGATGGCTGCGCGTTGCAGGTCGGCATCGGGCAGAATGATAAACGGATTGCTGCCGCCCAGTTCAAGGACAGTTTTTTTCAGATGTTTGCCTGCATGGGCGGCCAGCAGGCGGCCGGTATGGGTCGAACCGGTAAATGCCATGGCATCGGTATCTTCAATGGCTTTAAGCGTGTCTTCATGACTCAACCATGCGCCGATAAGCGGCAAACCTTTGGGGACAAGGCTGAATAGGGTTTCGCTGATGCGGGCGACACTGGGCGCAGGTTTGACTGCGCAGGCATTGCCGGCACAGAGGGCTGGAATGGCAAATCGTAAAATCTGCCAAATAGGATAGTTCCACGGCATGACCGCCAAAACAACGCCCAAAGGCTCAAAGCGGACTTGGCTGAGGCTGGCTTGGGTGGCGATGGTTTTATGGGCAAGCAGCTCGGGGGCAAGGCGGACGTAGTAGCGGATAAGCTCGATGGATTTGCTGATTTCGGCACGGCATTCGTGCAGGCAGCGTCCGACTTCTTCGCAAACCATTTCGGCAAGGCGTTCTTGGTTTTGGGTCAGGCTGTCGGCAAATTGCTGTAAGAGGGCGGTGCGCTCGATAATGCTTGACTGGGTGAAGGTTTGTTGAAGGGTTTGGAGGCGGTTTAATTCGTCGGTGAACTCGGTATAGCTTTGCGCCGGTCGGCGGTAAATGGTTTCTCCGGTGAAGACATGGGTGCTGTGAAACATGGTTGGCTCCTTTGTTTTTATGTTTTTATGAGACCGTCTGAAAATGTTTCAGACGGCCTTTTATTGTGATGATTGTACTTCAAGCGACCAGTTGGGGAAAAATGGATTTTAAGCCGGCAACAATAATCTCTACGGAAATGGCGGCCAGCATCATGCCCATGATGCGGTTGAGGATGGTCAGGCCGGTAGTGCCCAAGCGTTTGCTGATGCGTCCGGCCACGACCAGAATGAAATAGCAAATCAGGCTGACCAAAAAGCCGGAGATGATAATCAGGGCAATATCGCTGTAATTCTTGGCGGCAGAGGAATAAATGATGACAGTGGAGATACCGCCGGGGCCGATGGTAATCGGAATGGCAATGGGTACGACGGCAATGGCTTTTTCGTTGCGGCGGACTTGTTGCGCATTTTGATGTTCTTCTGAATGGGGATCAATTTTGGGTTTGGCAGGATTGTCGTTGCCGTTCATTAAGGAGATGGCAATCAGCAAAACCAGAATCCCGCCGCCGACTTGGAAAGAGCCGACGCTGATGCCGAGTACTTTCAACAAGATACCGCCGCTCAGTGCAAAGACGATGATTACGATGAAGACAGCCAATGCGGCAGTACGCGCGATTCTGCGCTTTTCTTTGGTGCTGTGGTTTTGTGTCAGATCAAGATAAATTGAGAGCGCGCTGAAAGGATTAATCAGCACGAGAAATGCCACAAGCAGCTTGCCGATTTCTACACCTAATTCCATATTATTCCTCGCTTTCAGTTAGGTCATCGTTATCCGCATTACGGCGGCGGTTTTTGTGTTCGTTTGCAATACCCATCAGCAGGGCGAGCACCACCATGATGGAAAGCGTAGCCGTGCCGCCGTAGCTGACCAAGGGGAGGGGGACGCCGACGACGGGCAAAATACCGCTGACCATGCCCATGTTTACAAAGGCATAGCAGAAAAAAGTCATGGTCAATGCGCCTGCCAAACTACGACTGTAAAGGGATTGCGCTTGAGCGGCAATCCACAATCCGCGTGCCAGAATGATAAGGTAAACCAGCAGTAAAAGGATATTGCCAATCAGGCCGAACTCTTCGCCGAATACCGCGAAAATAAAGTCAGTCGTTGATTCAGGAATATAGTCCAAATGGGTTTGCGTACCGTTTAGCCAGCCTTTACCCCATACACCACCCGAGCCGATGGCAATCATAGATTGGATGATGTGGTAGCCTGCACCTAACGGATCTTTGGTTGGGTCGAGCAAGGTGAGAACACGGGTTTTCTGGTAGTCGTGCATGCCGTAGTTCCACAAGAGCGGCAAAGCGGCCACAAAGGCAATAATAGCGGCAAAAATAGCCTTCCAAGGCAATCCGGCAAAGAAGATGACAAAAATACCCGAAGCCATAATCAATGCTGCCGTACCGAGGTCGGGCTGCTTCAAAATCAGGGCGACAGGAACAAGAATCAGCACGAGGGCGACAATATAATGTATCCATTTCAGATGGCCTTCATAGCGTTGGAAATACCACGCGACAGTCATGGGAATACCGATTTTCATGATTTCGGAAGGTTGGATACGGGTAAAGCCGAGACTCAGCCAACGGGTCGAGCCGTTGACGGTAACGCCGGCGACTTCGACACCAATCAGCAGTAATACGCCGACAATGTAAACAGGCAGGGCAACTTTGGCAGCCGTTTGCGGTTTGAATATGGCGATAATCCATAACAGGGCAAAGCCCAAAACGGTATGGATGGTTTTGTTTTCCAATTGGCCGAACTCTTGCCCGTCTGCAGAATAGAGCAGGAACAGGCTCATGATGTAGATGGCGAGCATGGCAAAAAACAGCCAAGGGTCAATCGGGGCTGCAATGGTGGATTTGAAATTTTTCCACGCTAATGTGTTATTCATGATGAACCTCCGGCTGTGAGGTAGGGCTTGTCGGAGTCAGTCCGTAGGCAGATTGGAAAATACTGGTAATAGGCTGATGCTTGTCCGTTGTTTCAGTTTTGGCTGAATCTGACTCAAGGCCGTCTGAAAACTGCTGCGGTTTGACGTGAAGCATATAAAAATCAGTCATTTCACGAGCCAATGGCGCGGCATACGCACCCCAGCCGCCGTTTTCCAAAATAACAGCAATGGCGATTTCAGGTTTTTCCAATGGCGCAAACGAGATAAACCATGCGTGGTCGCGGTGTTGTTCGCGCAGGGCTGCGGCATTGTAGCGGCCGCCCTGTTTTATTTGTACGACCTGGGCCGTACCGGTTTTGCCGCCCATTGTATAAGCAAGTCCGCCACCAATACGGTGCGCCGTACCGCCCGGTTTCAATACCTTTTCCATTGCGCGTTTGACGTATTCGAAGTTGTCGGCTTTGAACGGAATTTGACGCTCGGGATTAGGGTTGATTCGGGTAATTTTGCGTGCGCCAAAATCTAATACTTCTTTGACCAAATGCGGCTGATAAACGACACCGTTATTGGCCAGAGATGCTGTCGCATGTGCCATTTGCAAAGGCGTGTAGGCGTTGTAGCCTTGGCCGATACTGACAGAAACCATTTCGCCGGCGCGCCATTCTTTGGCGGTAGGGTCGGAAGATTTGGCAAAACGTTTGGCTTTCCATTCGCGGCTAGGCAAAACGCCTGCGTATTCGCTGGGCAGGTCAATGCCAGTTTTTTGTCCGAAACCGAATTGTGCCAGATACGAGGAGGCTTTATCGATACCCATTTCGTAACCCAAGCGGTAGAAGAAGGTATCTGAAGATACTTGGATGGCTTTGCTCAAGTTGGCCGAGCCGTGACCGCTGCGGACAGAGTCGCGGAAAATATGGCGGCTGCCGGGTATGCTCCATGCGCCGGGGGCGGGGATGATGGTGTTTTGAGTGATTTTGCCGCTTTCCAATAAGGCCATGCCCATAAAGGGTTTGAATGTAGAACCCGGCGGGTAAAGGCCTTGGGTAACGCGGTTGATCAAAGGCTTTTTCCAATCGTCATTCAGCATTTTCCAAGTATCACTGTCGATGCCGTCAATAAAGAGGTTGGGATCGAAGGAAGGCTTGGAAACAAAAGCCAAAACAGTACCGTCTTGCGGATTGATGGCTACCAATGCGCCACGGCGGTCGCCTAAAATGCGGTCGGCTTCCTGCTGCATACGGATATCCATGCCCAGGCGCAAGGTTTGCCCCATTTTGGACGGAACATTTTTCAATACGCGGACGATGTTGCCGTAAGCGTCTTTTTCAACTTCCTGATAGCCTGGAACACCATGAAGTTGGTGTTCGTAATATTTCTCCAAGCCGGATTTGCCGATATGCGTACTGCCGCGGTAGAGGGCGGTCAGGCCTTCTTCTTCCAGCATTTCTTTGTCTTTATCGCTAATACGGCCGATATAGCCTAAGAAATGGGAAGTCAGTTTGCCGTAAGGATATTCGCGGAATGTGCGTGAGTTAACCTCTACGCCTTTGAATTCGCGCAGATGTACGGACAAACGGGCAGCCTCTTCATCGGTCAGCCTGAGTTTGAGCGGGATATTTTCAAATTTTCGATAGCTTTCGCGGTATTTTTTGAAGCGTTTTAAATCTGTCGGCGTAATATCAACATATTTTTTCAATGCTTCAATGACATCTTCCATCTTGCCTTCAATGCGGCTGGGAATAACTTCGAGCGAAAAGACTGGATAGTTTTTGGCCAAAGGAACGCCGTTGATATCGACGATTTCGCCGCGTACGGGCGGCGTTGGAATCAGGGTGATGCGGTTGCTCGATGCCTGACCGGAAAACTCGTCGTGTTGAGTCACTTGCAGGTAGAAGAACCGCGCCAGCAAGATGGAAAAGAAGATGATAATCAGGATAAAAGCAACGAGCAGGCGCAATAGGGCATCGGCTTGTGCAGCCTGAGCGGAAGGTTTTTTGGTATGTTGACCACCGGAAAGACGGCGTGGAAGAATCGGTTTCATCTTTTCAGCGGGAGCGGTAAATACGGGTCACAATCAACATTAGCTGGCTGAGTATCGGCCAAAGTAATGCGCCGACAAATGGGGCAACAAAGCCTTGCAAAGTGATGACCTGATGATTAAGAAACAAACGGGCAACAGTTAAGACGGCCTGATTGAGAAGCAGTGCAGCCAATACAGCGGCCAATTGCATAATGTGGCCGTAAAGCATGATTTGGCGGCGGCGGTTTAAGATGAAATAAGTCATTACGACGTAAGACAGGGCGTGCAAGCCCAAAGTCGCGGCGGTTGCGGCATCGACAATCAGACCGATGGCAAAAGCCAGTCCCATGCCTGCGCGTTGCGGTTGGTGCAATGTCCAATACAGCAACATCAGTGCCGTCATTTCAGGCAGCCAAAAGAATCCGTCAAAGGAAAACGGCATAAAGTCCAGTATCATCATCACTATGAGACTGGCCGCCATGATGTGCAGCGGTACTGCACGGTAAGAATCGTCAAAATCGTTCATGAAATCAGCGTGGGGAAGAAGGGGCGGAAGAAAGTACCAAGACAAAACGGCTGCTGCGTAAAGCGGCCAAAGGCGTCAGTTGCGTATCGTAATAAGGCGTTCCCGATGCGCGGACAACCTTGCTGACGGTTGCAACGGGAATCCCCGCCGGATAGGTACCGTCCAAACCGGAAGTTAGCAGAATATCGCCGGGTTTCAAGTCGGAGCCGGTTGGGAAATAGCGCAAATCCAAACCGTTGCCATTGCCGTATGCCAAGTTGCGTTCGCCGGTGCGGCTGACGGCTATGGGGACAATGCTTTGTCCGCCTGAAATTAGCCCAATTTCTGCACTTTGTGTGTGAACTTGTGTCAACAGGCCGATCAAACCGCTTTGATCGATGACCGCGTCACCAACTTTCAAGCCGTCTTGACTGCCCTTGCCGATAATCAGTCTTTCGGAAAGCGGATCTTTGCCATTGGAAATGACTTCCGCACCGATAACGTTGTGAATGCCTTTTTGTTGCAAACCGTACAGTTTTTTTAATTCGTGCAATTCATCGGTATTGACTTTATCCCGCTGCAAATCGATTTTCAGACGGCCATTTTCTTCCAGAAGCTGGCGGTTTTGTTCCAAGAGCTCGGATTTAGACTGGGAGAGGTCGGCAAAATATTGATAAAGTTGAACAGGTTGATTGGCCAGCCATTGAACAGGGTAGAGCATAGGCATGACTGCCGCGCGTACAGGCTGCATTAATGAAAAGCGGTAATCAGCTACCATCAGACCGGCAGCCAGAGCAATATAAATGACAAAACGAGGCAACAGCTTAGGGCCTTTTGCCTCGTCAAAGCGCAAAGAAGAGCGTTCCATAACCATCTACCTTATGGGTTTTCCGTGAATACGGTATCATCCCATTTGCCGATATAGTCCAAAGCCTTACCGGCACCATAGGCAACGCAGTTCAGAGGTTGGTCGGCAATACCGACGGGCAGGCCGGTTGCATCAGCCAAGACGGTATCGATACCGTGCAGAAGCGCGCCGCCGCCGGTCAGCATAATACCGCGGTCGGCGATGTCGCCGGCCAATTCGGGCGGAGCCTGTTCCAAAGCCAGACGGACAGCACGGATGATTTGATTCACCGTTTCACTCAATGCTTCACGGATTTCATCTGAAGTAACTGCCAAGGATTTAGGCGTACCTTCGGCCAGATCTCGGCCCTTAATGCGCATGGCTGTTTCGGTTTCAAAGCCCGAGGCCGAGCCGATTTGTTTCTTCAATTCCTCTGCCGTAGCTTCGCCAATCAAGACACCGCGATGGCGGCGCAGGTAATGGATGATGCTTTTATCAAATTCATCGCCGGCTGCACGGACAGAAGCAGAATAGGCCATGCCGCCCAGTGAAAGAATACCGATTTCAGTCGTACCGCCGCCAATATCGACAATCATCGAACCTGCCGCATCTTCAATCGGCAAGCCCGCGCCTAAAGCGGCGGCCATCGGTTCTTCAATCAAATGCACGCTTGCCGCGCCGGCAGCAAACGCAGAATCCAAAATTGCTTTACGTTCCACTTGGGTAGAGCCGCCCGGAACACAGATAACCACACGAGGCGGGACTAAAGACCGTCCTTCGGTGGCTTTTTTAATCAACATACCCAGCATACGCTCGGTAATCACAAAATCGGCAATCACGCCGTCCCTCATCGGGCGGACGATTTCGATATTGCGCGGCGCACGACCCTGCATTTTTTTGGCTTCCGTGCCCACCGCCATAATTTTACTTTTATTGCCTGCGCCGGATTGAATCGCAACCATAGACGGCTCATCCAAAACAATCCCTTTGCC
>NZ_JBQCTZ010000020.1:0-35229 GCF_051963715.1 Neisseria sp. P0001.S005
GCCGCTTTGTTAATTTCTATAACACTGTGAAGCCGCACCGCAGTTTGAACGGCGATACGCCGTTTGAGGTCTTGCAGGCTTATTTTTCTCAACCTGTGGTGTAAACAACGCGGTTATTTTCTACATGACTTTATTTATTGAAGAAATGTTTTCACTATCAGCCTTAACAATCACTATTAAAATGTGCTCCGATGTTCTGTCTCCGCCTGTATGCGGCTTGGGCGACGGCGAGGCTGCATTCGAGCAGGTTGCGGTTTTCGTATTCGGACGCGGTGTGCGGTTCGGCTTGGTTTTGCTTCCAAAGCCGCAGTTGGGCGATGGCGCGGCGCAGGCCGGTATCGTTGCGGAGGATGCCGAGATGGCGTTGGTTGAACGCTTGCAGGACGGGGCGGCTGAATGTGTTTTGGAGGTCGTCTGAAAAGATGCCTGCTTCGGCGGAGGGGTTTTCAGACGACCTTTGGGGCGGTGCGGTTTGGAACGCTTGTCCGTCTGCGATGGTTTGGGCGGCAAGCCTGGCGGTAACGACGCATTCGAGCAGGGAGTTGCTGGCGAGGCGGTTGGCTCCGTGCAGCCCTGTGCAGGCGGTTTCGCCTAAGGCGTAGAGCTGCGGCAGGGAGGTTCTGCCACTGGGGTCGGTTTGGATACCGCCGCAGGTGTAGTGTTGCACGGGGCGGACGGGGATGGCTTGGCGCGTGATGTCCAAACCGCATTGGGACAGGCAGTGCCGATGGATGGACGGGAAATGCTGACGGATGAACTCTGCAGGTTGGCGGCTGATGTCGAGCGAGACGAAATCTTGCGTTTGTTTGGCGATTTCGGCGGCGATGGCGCGGGCAACGATGTCGCGCGGCGCGAGTTCGGCGCGGCGGTCGTAATGCGGCATAAACCGTTCGCCCGCTTGGTTGCTCAGAATGCCGCCTTCGCCGCGCACGGCTTCGGAAATCAGGAAGGTGCGGCTGTTTTCAGACGGCCTTGCCAAGCCTGTGGGGTGGAATTGGATAAATTCGAGGTTTTCGACTGCGCAGCCTGCGCGTATCGCCATGGCGATGGCGTCGCCCGTGCATTCGGGCGGCGTAGTGGTGGCGGCGTAAATCTGTCCCAAGCCACCGCCTGCGAGTACGGTATGGCGGGCGCGGATACGGTAGGTTCCTTGCGTTCGGCGGTCGAGGACGGTCAGTCCGCACGCCGCGCCTGATTCGGTTTGAACGTCCAACGCCATCTGCTGCTCGTAAACGCGGATGTTCGGGCGGCGGCGTATTTGGGCAATCAGGCTCTGCATGACGGCTTCGCCCGTGTAGTCGGCGACGTGGGCGATTCGGCGGCAGGTATGCCCGCCTTCGCGCGTCAGGTGCAGGTCGTTATGATTCCGGTCGAACGCCACGCCCTGCGCCAGCAGCCATTCGATTGCCGGTTTGCCCTGCGACAGGATGGCGCGGACGGCGGCTTCGTCGCACAAACCCGCGCCCGCTTCTAAGGTATCGGCAACGTGTTTTTCGATGTCGTCCTCTCCCGACCACGCCGCCGCAATCCCGCCTTGCGCATGACGGCTTGCGGTGTCGTCCAGCCGGTTTTTGCACAAAATGACGATGCGGAACGATTCAGGCAGAGACAGGGCGAGCGTCAGTGCCGCCAGCCCGTTTCCGGCAATCAATACGTCGCAATCGGTTTGCATATGGTGTTGTCCTTGTTTGAGAGGTCGTCTGAAACGGCAATATTGACGGCAAATCAGGCGGGTCCCATGCCGTTGAACACATCCCCGCGTTTGAGTCCTGCCGCGAAGTCGAGCATACGCTGCAAAGGCAGTTTGGCAGCTTCGCCCAGCTTTCTGTCCAACAGGATTTCGTTGTGTCCGCTTGTCAGAGCGTATTTGATGCCGCCCAGCGAATTCATCGCCATCCATGGGCAGAGCGCGCAGCTTTTGCAGCTTCCGCCGTTGCCCGCCGTTGGTGCGGCGATAAATTCTTTGTCGGGTGCCTGCTTTTGCATTTCGTGCAAGATGCCTAAATCGGTCGCTACGATAAATTTTTTTTCAGGGCGCGATACGGCGGCTTTGAGCAGTTTGCTGGTTGAGCCGACCACTTCGCCCAGTTCGATGACGCTTTGCGGCGATTCGGGATGAACCAGCACCACCGCGTCGGGGTGTTCCGCTTTCAACGCCGCCAGCTCCTGCCCTTTGAATTCGTTATGGACGATGCACGAACCCTGCCACAAAAGCATATCCGCGCCCGTTTCGCGGCGGATGTAGTCGCCGAGGTGGCGGTCGGGTCCCCAAATCAGTTTCTCGCCGCGTGATTTCAGATAGGACACAATTTCCAACGCCACCGAAGACGTTACCACCCAATCGGCACGCGCTTTCACGGCGGCGGAAGTGTTGGCGTACACTACCACCGTACGGTCGGGGTGTTGGTCGCAAAACGCCGAAAACGCTTCTTCCGGACAACCCAAATCCAAAGAACATTCCGCTTCCAAATCAGGCATCAGCACCGTTTTTTCAGGGCAGAGGATTTTCGCACTCTCGCCCATGAAGCGCACGCCCGCCACCACCAGCGTGCCGGCTTCATGTTCCGCGCCGAAGCGCGCCATCTCCAGCGAATCGCCCACGCACCCGCCCGTTTCCAAAGCCAAATCCTGAATCAGCGGATCAACATAATAATGCGCTACCAAAACTGCGTTTTTTTCCTTCAGCAAAGCCTTGATTTCGTTTTTCAGGTAGCCCGCCGTCTCGCGGTCTGGCGTATCGGCAACCTTCGCCCAAGCCTGTCGGATTTGGCAGGCGGAAGTCGGCGTTTGGATGAGGGGCATGTCGTAATCGAACGAGCGGCGGGCGGCGGTTTGCATGATGTTTCCTTGTGGCTGGTTTTTCAGACGGCATGAAGGTTTGCCGTTTATATTTTGAAATAGTTTTATATTATGCTCAAATTGAGTATAATATGCAAGGTCGTCTGAAAACCGCTTTGGTTTACAATAAGGTTTTCTCTTGAATGAAAGCCATGCATGGATGCCTATCCTGAAACAGCGGTCAATCCGCAAAGTATCGTTGAACTTGTTCCTGTACTGATCGCCATTACAAACGGCAGCTTGAGGGTTTTGACAGTTGCCCAGGGAGAGTTATTACCCAATGGCTTGCTTGCACCGCTTCGCCACTCCTTGCAGGCAGGGGTCAGAATGTGGGTTGCCAAGCAGACATCACAGCCTATGGGCTATGTAGAACAGCTTTACACGTTTGTGGATACGAGCCGCCAAAATGAACAAGGCTTACCTGTCTTATACGTCAGCTATCTAGGACTGGTGCGCGAGGCGGCCGACAACATCCTGCATCCCGACGCGAAATGGCAGGACTGCTATTGCTATTTTCCGTGGGAAGATTTACGTAGCGCCGGTAGGCAACATGAGACCATCGTCAGCCGCCTGCGCATTTGGGTAAACTCTGCGGATACGGAGGAAGTACGCCAAAAACGACTCAAGCGGATTCATTTGTGCTGGGGGGTAGAACCTGAAAACTGGTCGGAAGAATACGTTTTGCAACGCTATGAAATGCTGTATGAAAGCGGCCTGATAGCGGAAGCCGCCGAGCCGCAGGCAAACTTCGACTTCGCGCTCACGGGGCAGCCCATGCGCCACGACCACCGCCGCGTACTGGCGACAGCCTTATCCCGCCTACGCGCCAAAATCAAATACCGCCCCGTAATTTTTGAACTGATGCCGCCCGAATTTACACTGCTGCAACTGCAAAACAGCGTCGAAGCCATCAGCGGCAGATTGCTGCATAAGCAAAACTTCCGCCGCCAGATTCAGCAGCAAAACCTTATCGAGCCGTCGGATACCGGCGTATCAGGCAGTAAAGGCCGTCCTGCTCAGCTTTACCGCTTCCGCGACGATGTCCTGCCCGATCAGTTGATTTCTGATATCGGACTGCCGTTAGGTAGCCGCTAACTGATTTTCAGACGGCCTCAAATTAAATTTTGCCCCATCGGGGCAATATCAATATTTTTCCAACAAAGGAAACTTCATGTCGTCTGAAAACAATCTTCTTCCTCTACCCGATACCCTGTTGCGTCCCATGGTAGAACAAGCCTTGAGCGAAGACTTGGGCAGGCGCGGTGACATTACGTCCGCCGCCGTCATCGCACCCGACAAAACCGCCAAACTCTTCCTCGTCAGCCGTGAAGACGGCGTCATCGCCGGCATGGACTTGGCGCGTCTCGCCTTTCAGACGATGGATTCGTCCGTCCGCTTCCAAGCCGAAATCCACGACGGGCAAGCCGTCCGCGCAGGTCAGACGCTGGCTGTCGTCGAAGGCAACGCCCGCGCCCTGCTTGCCGCCGAACGCACCGCGCTCAACTACCTCACGCACTTGAGCGGCATCGCCACCGCCACCGCGCGTGCCGTCGCCGAGGTCGCCGAATACGGCACAGACATCGTGTGCAGCCGCAAAACCATCCCCCTGCTGCGCGTCCTGCAAAAATACGCCGTCAGGGCGGGCGGCGGCGTGAACCACCGCATGGGCTTGGACGACGCCGTGCTCATCAAAGACAACCACCTCGGCTATTGCGGCAGCATCGCCCAAGCAGTTCGGCAGGCAAAACAGGCGGTCGGACCGTTGACTTGTGTAGAAATCGAAGTGGACACGTTGGCACAACTGGACGAAGCCATCGCAGCGGGCGCGGAACGGATTTTGCTGGACAACATGGACGACGAAACCTTGAAAGAAGCGGCAAACCGCTGCCACACACAAACCGCCCACACACACACCATCTATTGCGAAGCATCGGGCGGCATCGGCTTCGACCGCCTGAAGCGCGTGGCACAAACCGGCGTGGATGGCATCGCCCTCGGCTATCTGACCCACAGCAGCCGTTCGCTGGACATAGGGTTGGATTTCGTGGCTTAAATTTTGAGTTTGCTATAAAGCAAAGGCCGTCTGAAATATAGACGTTTCATTTTCAAACAGCCTTTTTAATTCCAAAGCAGAAGATATAAAAATTATGCAGGTTAGCTTTAACTTTCATATAACATGAAAGAGTAGGGCATAACTAAGCCATCATGTAAAAAGCCGTCTGAAACCCAATGTTCAGACGGCTTTTTACTCCCCAAATGATTAATTGATCATTACCATTTTCCAGTTATCCCAATGCGGATTGTCCTACCAGGTGCAGGCAGATAAGAGCGGCTCATCGGGTCGAGGTAGTAGCGGTTGGTCAGGTTGCTGCCCACAAGCTCGGCAGTCAGGTTCTTGCCGATTTTGTAGCGCAAATAGGCGTCCCATACGGCGACAGGCTGCCAACGCATAGTATCGGTGTCCGCTTGAAGGTTGGAGCCATTGACACGGTTTAGTTGGTCGTAATAAGCCTGCCATATGGTACGGCGGTTTTGATAGACACGGCTGTGGTAATGGAAGCGGATGCCGCTTTCCAGCTTGTTGCGGAAGAAGCGTCCGCCCAAATCAGCATCAATCGACCAGCGCGGTTGAACCATGCTGGCAAGATAGCCGTTGTCAGTCAAGCCGCCGTAATTGCATTCGGGCGCGGGAATAAAGCCGCCACCGCTCAAATAACTCGAATTATCTACACTGGAAACGGCAAAAGATTTGTCGCAAACTTTGTTTTTGAGCGTACGCAATACGCCGACTCCTCCAAAAAACCTGCCGCTGTCGAAGCGTGCCTGTAACTCCACGCCGGTACGGATTTGTTTGTCGAATTGCTCGAATTCAAAATTCTCGTCCCTGTCGATAATGTTTTTGGTTTTGTTGTGGAAGTAGTTGACACGGAAATCCGCGCTTTTCATTTTGGGAAACAGCCCTGTCAAATCATGAATATAGCCAACCTCCCAGTTTTTGGCGTGTTCGGGTTGCCAGCCGTAACCCATGCGGGCAAACGATCCTGCCACATTTGAAAAGCCGTATGTTCCCTCAAATATGCTGGGAAAGCGCAGGGTTTCGGTATAGCGCAGATAGGTGCGGGCATAGTCTGTAAAATTGATGGTCGCGGAGAAAGCTGGCGCCCAGCCGCTGCCGCCCTGTTTGCGGGCGCGCTGCAGTTCGTTAGATGTAATAGGAGACCTATAAAACCTTAGAGTGTCGTAATTAGGTATATATTTTTGAACTACGCGCGGACTGTCAGGATTGCTTGGATCATAAGCAGGATTGACGGCTTGACTATGCAACTCGGGAATGGCAAACCAAGGATGATTGGCAGGATTCAGACGACCTTTGTCGTCTTTCAGCCAATAGTATGTCAGCTTATCCAGCCTTGGTCTGTTGTCGTCATTATGGGGAGTGGGATTTAATATTGCCACCCCTCTTTCATCTATTACGATACTGTCTCTTGCCGCATTGAATTCATCATTGTTGATCGCATTCAGATAATCACGATATTCCTGCTCGGTTGCTACACGGGTAAACCGAAATACCTGACCTCGATTAACTTCTAAGGGATTGTTGTATTTGTCAAATCCGGTTTTCAGCCGCTCGTTGTCGTCCTGTATCTTGAAGTTGGTATAGCGCGCTCCTGCCGTCAGAGTCAGCCAGCTCATCGGCTGGTAGCGGAAATTGAAACCAAAATTCCATTCTCTGCGCCTACCGTTCCTCGGCTCGCCGAATCTTGTCAGTTCGGTATTGGTAGCCAATTGTGATGCCTCTATTTCTTCCCTGTATTTATCCAAACCATCATGACTTAATTCTTCTGAAAACTCATTACGGGATCTCAATTTTTCATTTTGGAAATCTCCCATTAAGGTCAGCGTCAGCTTATCGTGCAATTTCATACGGTTGGAAAAGTTGAAACCGTTGCGGGTATTGTTGGCATAGTAGGCATTACCCTCTATGGTATTGAAGCGTCCGTTGGTGTTTGGAAGCTGTTCGACACCATCCGTCCTGTCTTCATACATGGCATCACCGGGCGAACCGCCTGCGGTATTGGTTTTGGATTTGGTACGGGTCGTCCACAATGACGCATCGAAATCTATCCAACGGTTGCCTTCGGGCTTCCATGAATAATCGATATTGTAGGAACGCTGTTTGACCCATGCCCTCGGCCATTCGGCAATTTTATTCAGATTATCCGGCGTACTGAATAGCGGACCAATGACGCGGGAGGGCATGATTTCACCAAAAATGGAGTCTGTATGACGCAGTCCGAATTTCAAGGTTTGGCGGTTGGGCAAGCGGAAGGTAGTTTTGCCTAGCCATGATTTATTTTCCAGCGAAGTATTGGTTACTTCGCCGCCCGGATGGTAGGAAAGCCCAATTCTCGCAATATCAGGTGCGCCCAACATTGCCTCGCTTCCGTAGAATTTTTCGCCTCTTGCAGCGGCATCTGCAATCTGTCTGTTTAATTCATTGACCGTCTCCATTGTTCAAGGGCCGATATAGCCGTAGCGCTCCGCCCCTTTTTTACCGGAAAAATAATTGCCTTTACTGCGGTAGGCATAGGCGAGCATGGCATCGAAATTGTCCTGCTTGGTGGCGGCGGCAATACGGTAGGCTTTATCCTCACCAAATTTATTGCGTCCGCTAAAACGTTGGCTGACTCGGTCGGTATCGTCCAACATTGCCCGCCAAATACCGCCGAGTGCGACGGTAGGATCATCCAATGTCCGATAATCGACTGATTTTTCATAGATATTGGCACGTTGTTTGATGGAATTATTGGCAGCCTCCGCCTTCACTTCAAAGCCGTATTTCTGCCCTTCGGGGACAATATCGTCGGCATCGATGGTTTTCAGGGCGACGGAGCCGCCTATGCCGCTTTTCATATCACGGCTGAACGATGGGCCTTTTTCGATGGAAACGCTGCTGATGATGTTGGGGTCGACGTAGTTGCGGTTGTTTGCGCCTGCGTAGCCGCGCCAGACGGTAATCGCCTGCTCCGTGCCGTCGATGGTAACGGGAATCCGTCCCTGTCACTGTACGCCGCGTATATTGGGATCCAGCGCGCTGCTGTACACGCCGAACATACCGCTCAAAAGGTCGGATACGGTGTTGCCTTTGAAGGTCTCAACTTCGTTTTTGCCTTTGTAAAGATTGACGATTTCTCGGGTATAAACCCGGTTTTTACCGATTTTGTCTTTATTGCGTGTGCCTTTGACCGTGATGGTATCGAGAATAACTGTCGAATTGTCTGCAGCATAAACGGCAGGGACGAAACCAATGGCGGCGATACAGGCGGAGAGGGTGGTGACTTTAATCGGTTGCATAGAATGTATCCATATAACTTGATTGGTAAGGCCATCTGAATGAGACAGATCGAATAGATGCGATTACACTCTGACTAAAATAACACAAATAAGTTTGATTATTATTTATGATTTTGTGAAATTCTAACTAATTTTTAATAATATAGAAATGTTTTTTGAGTTTGAGGTAAATAGAAGGGTGAGGGATAAGTGGAACAAATAAAAGCCTGTTTGAAAATTTCAGACAGGCTTGGATTCAGATTTCAAATGCAACATTCGGGTACCAGTGGTTGGAACAGATTCAAGAATAAAACACTTGGCGTTCCGTGGCTAAATGTTTTTTCGGCGATGCGCCTTTCGATCTTTGTCGATTATCTTGATGAAGGTGGCGGTAAACGGTGCTGTGATGGAATGTCATCTGGTGGTGTTTGTACAGGTAGGCGTAACGAATACATATGCTCTGTTCCTTTGTAGAGAGAGCGGAAATCACCGTATGCGGCGTGAATTAGATGAAGTTAATACGCCTGCCTTGGGCAAGTATTTGTCTGACTTTCACGTTTTATTCCGCCTGCGGCAGTTTGGCGGGAAACTCGGTTTCAGTGGAGACCTCCGAAGCAGCCCGCACCCAGGTATTTTGGATTGACTAACGCGAGCTATCTGCCAAATACTTTCCGCCAGGCATTCGGATTGATTTTAAACTTGGCTTTGAACTGCAAACGTAGGTTTGCCGCGCTGCCGAAGCCGCTTTGTTCGGCGATGCGTTCTATCGGCAAATCCGTATTTTCCAACAAATCCTGTACCTGCCATAGCCGCTCTGTTGTGAGCCACTCACCAAAATTCATGCCTGTGGCTTGAGAAAAATGGCGGATAAAGGTTCGGCGGGAAACAGCTAATTTTTTTGCCAAATCGTCCAAGCGGTATGGGGTCGCAAGGTTTTGGCGCAGTTCGTCCAATAAGTGATTGATTTTGTCATCGGCGGTACGACGTTCGACAGGTCGGTGGATAAACTGTGCCTGCCCGCCTTCGCGGTGTGGTGCCGCAACCAAGGTACGGGCAAGGTCGTTGGCAACGGTTGCACCGTGGATTTTGCGGATGAGGTACAGGCAGCAATCCAGCCCGCCCGCCGCACCTGCCGATGTTAAAAAGTTGCCGTCTTCCGCATATAGGCGGTTGGTATCCAGATGAATTTTAGGGAAACGGCGGACAAAGTCGTCTTCGGCAAGCCAGTGGGTGGCGGCGGTTCTGCCGTCTAAAAGTCCTGTGTAGGCAAGGGCGTAAGTGCCGTAACATAGGGCGGTGATATGCGCACCACGTTGTACCGCTTTCTGTAAATGCGCGCTCAACTCGGGTGTCGGGGCTTCTTCAATATTGCGCCAGCCTGCGATGACGATGATGTCGGCTTCTTCCGTCAAATCCAAGCCGCCGTGTACGGGAATGCTTGCGCCCAGTGCCGTGATGACGTCTTTGCTGTCATCGGAACAGATTTTCAGGTCAAAGAGCGGATTGTCCCGATAGGTCGTCTGAAAAACAGAAAAGGGAATGTTGAAGACAAAATCATTCATGCCCGATTGAGCATATAGCACGATTTTGGGGACAGTTTGATTTTGGAGAAACTCGTTACGCTTGTTTTCAGACGACATTTTGGCACTATTCTTGCGTTTATTGGCAATATTGCCCATTTTAGCCGATGCGTCTGCTGTTTAAAATACGCTCCATGATTTTTTAAGGAGCAATATCATGAAATTAAATCAATTTATTCTTTCAGTCGTTTTAAGTGCAACTGCCTTTTCTGCTTGGGCAGACGATTCATACCAACATATCCGTAACGCTACCGCCAAGGTCAAATATGCGGGGCAGACGTTTTTGATTGACCCGTTTTTTGCCCCCAAGCATTCCATGAACGGCTTTGCCGGTACGTTCAATAACCAAGCCAAAATGCCGCTGGTCGGGCTGCCGATGAGCGTGAATAAAATTTTGGACGGTGTGGATGCAGTTATCGTTACCCATACTCACGAAGACCATTGGGACGAAACCGCCGCACGTTCCATTCCGAAAAACCTGCCCGTATATGTGCAGCACCAAGCCGACGCGGCAAAAATCCGCAGCCAAGGCTTTACTGATGTACGCGTGTTGAACGGCAACGCCGTCTTCAACGGCGTAACCATCAGCAAAACCGGCGGCGTACACGGTACAGAAGCCATGTATGCCAACCCGCAGCTAGCCGAAATCTTAGGTGATGCAATGGGTGTGGTATTCCAAAGCAACGGACATAAAACCGCTTATATTATGGGTGATACTGTGTGGACGGCAGATGTAAACAAAGCATTGAACCGCTACAAACCCGATTATCTGATTATGAACACGGGCTACGCGCTGATTTCAGGCATTTCAGACGGCATTATTATGGGGACGGCTGATGTATTAAAAGCCAGCCAAGTCATGCCTAAAGCCAAAATCATCACCGTACACATGGATACCGTGAATCATACCGCCGTCAGCCGCGCCGATATGCGTAAATTTATACGCGGTCAAGGCATTGAAAGCCGTGTGAACGTTCCGGAAGACGGAGAAATCGTAAAACTGGATTGATAAACGGCTTTTACCTTAAAGCAGCCTGCACCTTGCTTTTCAAAGTGCAGGCTGCTTTATTTTTTGCCACTTTTGTTAAACCGTCCAACCATGCTTGATGGCCGTTTACCATTGGGTTTAGCACAGTTTCTACCAAGCCTTTGGCGAGTTTGCCGATTTGGCTTTCTTCGGTTAATACATGCACTCGGTTGTTAGGCAGGTTTTCTAAAATCCAAGCGCCGAAAATTAAAGTGGCGGTGCTGGCGATTAACGAAAGCATCGTGCAAAATCAGCTTGAACAGCGACAAATCGACTTTGCAGTGGTTACACTAGACTTCCAAGCACCGGATATTCATGCCAAAAATTTGTATGACGAACGCTATATCTGTGCTGTTTGCCACGATCACCCCATAGCCCAGCAATCAGAACTTACCCTTGAGCAATTTTGCCAGTTAGAGCAAGCCTTGATTTCCTATCATGGCGGCCGCTTCAGTGGTGTTACCGATCAAGCCCTGAAAGCGATGGGGCTACAAAGAAATGTCAGCCTGTCGGTAATAGGTACGAGAAATTTCCCTTTATGGTCTGCAAATAGCGTGTAGGTGAATGGACTTTTAAAAGATGCAGTAAAAAGGCATAATTAAAGCCCTCATTTTTCAGAATTATTTGTTTTAGGAGCAAAAGATGAATATTTTATTATTGGATGGCGGTAAAGATTTCGGGCATTCGCATGGCGAGTTGAACCACACGCTTCACAAAAAAGCGAAAGAAGTTTTGACCGCACTTGGACATAATGTAAAAGAAACCGTGATTGATGCTGGTTACGATGTTGAAGCAGAAATCGAAAAATTCTTATGGATGGATGCAGTGATTTGGCAGATGCCAGGCTGGTGGATGCACGAACCTTGGACAGTGAAAAAATACATAGATGAAGTATTAACCGCCGGACACGGCAAGCTTTACCACAGTGATGGTCGCCATCGTGTCAATCCGACTGAAGGCTACGGCACAGGTGGCTTGTTGCAAAACAAAAAACACATGCTTTCACTTACATGGAATGCCCCGATTGAAGCGTTCACTCGTGAAGGAGACTTCTTTGAAGGAAAAGGCATGGATGCGTTATACATGCACTTCCACAAACTCAACGAATTCATCGGCTTGACCCGTCTGCCGACATTCGTATGTAACGATGTGATTAAAAATCCACAAGTAGCACGATACTTAGCAGACTACCAAGCACACTTGGAAAAAGTGTTCGGCTAATGGCAAAAAAGGTGGGTAAAAATGCCCACCTTTTTATTATTGTTGAATGGTTGTAATCATTGTAAATGAGCTACATCGTTAAGTTGCTCAATATGAAAACCGCTTTCACTATTGTATTTCACAATACTGATCGAAGTATTTAACAATGACACGGATTTACCCTCATCACGATGGTTTTCCCAAGTCGCTCCGCCTAGTAAGGATAATAAAAGCCGCAAGGTATGGCCATGCGATACCACTAAAATATTGGCTCTCGATTGATGTACTTTAATGATATCGTAAAGGGCGGCCATTGCACGTACTGCTAATTGTTCAAAGATTTCGCCACCATTGCTTAATGCTTTATAAGATGCCGGGTCATTGGTCAGTTGTCTGAATTCGGTTAACTTCCGCAGGTCAGTGATCTGCATGCCTTCCCAACTTCCAAATGATTGCTCATTTAGTCCACAGTGCTGAAAAAGAGGAATAGGACGCTGACCGATAATATGGCCAGCCGTATCAATGGCGCGTTGTAAAATACTGGAATAAGCAGCGGTAAATTCTACTTGTTGTAGCGCCGCCCCGGTTTTCTGAGCTCCTGCAATCCCTTGTTCGGTCAGTGGTGAATTGCCTGATCCCTGCAAAAGCCCCTGTTCGTTCCATTGGGTACGGCCATGGCGAATAAAATAAAATGTGAGCTGTTTTGACATCATAGTTCCTTGGAGAACGGGGAAGTATAGGGTATAACTAACTTATGATGCAAAGGCCGTCTGAAACGATAATTTCAGACGGTCTTTTTACTTTAACGTGTGCCGTTTAGATACGGTCGTGCTTGGAGGATAACAAGCTTACCGTTGTCAAACGCCCATTCGATGTCCTGTTCACCATTTGCAAATAGCTGTTTGATTTGTTGGCCGGTTTGGTCAAGGCGACGTATTTGTTCTTGATTCATTACATTGCCACTGGTTACAGGCACCTCGCGTACTCCACCGTTTTTATCCAGTTGCAATGCTGTGGTTTCATTAGAGGAGCTGAGACGTTGTACAGAATCATTGCGACGGTTATAGACTACCTGTTCGGCTACCCGTTTACCTTCAACGACACGAATACCCAACCCACGTTTGGCGGCAATGTAGGAGCTGTTTTTCTGAGCAATATCATAGGGATTGATGGTAACCAGTACACCGGAGAGATCTGCATTGATGCTTTGTTGCACAAAGACACTCATTTTCACGCTATCGTGAGGCAATCCGGCAATACGGCGGGCTTCGTATGCACTGTAATTGAAGACGGAAGCCCAAGATTGCTTCACTGCTTCGGCCAACGCGTTTTCATCGGTAACATTTGGCACGGTGGTGTATAGCCCTGCGCCGCTGAAATTGGGCAAGTCTTCGGAATTAGAGGAGCTGCGGACAAACACGCCTTTGCTGTTTAATTGATTGCGCCATTGTTCAGCCCATCTGTGTTTCCATTCTGACGGGATTTCGGCATCGGTAATTTTTTTCTGCAGTGTGAGTAAAGCAGTGCGTCGCTTGCGGTTGTCTCCATCACTTTGTGTTTCGATTTGGGCCAGTGTTGTTGCATTAATACCCAGCCTATCCATCATGGCTTGATAATAGACAAACGGAATGCAGAATCCGTCAGGTACATTACTACCTTTAATATGGGCGCGGATATGACCGAGGTTGGCAGCCTTACTGCCGCAGTAACGGCTGTCATCACGGCGCAGGTTTGACAAAGCCCTAAGGCCATAATCGGAAACATCAGGTTGGGGCAGGGTAAGGCCGTCTGAAAAGCTTTTACTGGTAGTGTTCCGGTTGGTTTGGACAATTCGGTATTGCTTAGCAGTCGCTTCAAATTCGATACGACGGCCAATATATGGGGCTAGGATTTTTTCTGCGTCTTTAAGGTAAATATTGGGAATCCCCCAGCCGCGTGCCAATACATTCACATGCGATAGTGCAGTAGATGGTTTCTCGCTGATAATCCCTGCCACAGGTGGCAGCTCTAGGGGAACCTCTTTCAAAATAATAATATCGTCGGCGCCGACATTATAAAGATCATCTCCTTTGGTAATAACGCGTAATGTGCCTATCGCTTTACCTTGGTTTAGAGGCAGGTAGGGGAAATTCTTAATCAAACTTTCTTGGGTAATAAAAGGAACTTTGCTTTGTTCGGCAACGGTTTCCTGCCATAAAGAATTGGTTTTATAACGAACGGAGCATAGAAACTGTCTTTCAGACGGCCTGCTGCCAATCTCAACAATTCAGGCGTGATTTTGTCTCCTTCCCAAAACTCATAAACATATTCCTGAGTACTATTCTGCCAACTGATAGTACCAAACAGATAACGCCGGTTAGGACTACGGTATTGTTGATTTAATTCAGTTTTTGACAGCATGGGTTTCAAGATAGTAGCCAGATAATGCTCATGCAGCCGAAATTTAGGAGTATTGATGTAGTCGGTACGGCCGTCGTCTTCACGATCGATGAGGAAAAGGATATGAGGAATTTCATATTCACTACCTTGATCATAGATACGCGAAAGTAAGTTAAAATCGGCCTGGCTTTTGATTGCAGATAACGCAGGAATTTGTGTTTTAACTGGAGTGGCTGCAGGTTGACGCTTTTCAGACTCGTAATAAGAAGGCTTACGCGCCGTTGGTGCAGCCGTGTCGGCTGTCTCAGCCTCAGGACGGCACGCTGAAAGTAAAAGCAATATTGGGAGGCAAAAAGCAAGCTTCATGATGTTGTCGGTTATCTAAATCAGATGAAAAGAAATATACCTATGGTAAAAATCTAAATCAAACTGTTTGTTGCCTGGATAAATCAGTTTTATCATCTGATATTAAATAGGCCGTCTGAAACGTAATTTCAGACGGCCTTTTAGATTGTCAACACTCCTAAAATATTCATGGACCTGAATACTTTAAAACAAGTTATTGAAATTTAGAAGAAGGAAGAAGAAATAGAAAAAAAACGATGAGTAGGATAAGGTAAAGTAGAGTTTCCAATATTTCTTAAATATTACCATTCAGACTACATTTTTCCCGTTAATCACTATCTATTTACCATCAGCATCATCTCAGTTAAGATGTCTGAATATTGTTATAATATACCTCAATAATAACCACTATTTAGAGTAATGTGGTAAATACGTTGAAGCATCAGACAATCAACGAACATGAATGTATCCTGATCAAGTTATCTTAAATTAATATTTAACTTGCTCATGATATTGAATAAGGACTTTACTGATGAAACCTTTTATCCTGCTGCTATCTGCAGCTTTATTGTCAACTTTTAGCCTAAATGCTTGTACGGAGAGAAATAATATGAGTGTCCAAGAACAAACAGAAGCACGTTTCAAATTGAACCCTGAGCCGAAACAACCATACAGGATCAAGGTTAAGATTAATAATGCACCGGGGCCGATGAAACCTATAAACGATATGTATATTGGTTATGCAGCAAGAAATTGTTCTTATACCATTAGTCGGTTGGCAGGTGCGAAAGCATCTCCTGAGAAAAATATTCCAATCAAAATGAATTTGGTCGGACATGATGAATACGAAGTACTCTTCTATGCTGATGCTGTACTGGATGAGGATTATTTCGGAGAAGGTGTCTGCCAATGGAAGCCTGAAAATTTTGGAGCTTCATTTAAGGCGACAGGTAGAAAGGAAGAAACTGAATTCAATATCAGCGATGTAATGGAAAATCTTGAAAAAGAAAAGACACTGACCAAATATTATTGGAAGCGAGGGTATCCGTATTATAAAAATAAAGACGGTTTACCATATGGAAGCGAAGATTCTCCTGATGTGGATTTTGGTGAAAAAAGCCTGACTGCCTATGGGGCAGGACCTCATAATGACAATGATTTTTTTAGTATCACCGTTACTCTAGAGAAAGTTAAACCATGAACCGACTAAGTAAACAACAGTATGCTGACCTTGCTCAAGATTCCTATGAAAACCGTGTGGTTACACCCTCTAATAAAACCTTATTTATTGGCGGAAATCATTATAGAGTTCTAGCTGTCCACAAAAACCCGACAACAGACTATCAAGGTGTAGTTTATCAAGATGTCCGTACCAATGAGATTGTTGTCGCCCATAGGGGGACGTCATCTCTGATGGATGCCAAAGTTGATCTGAAAATGGTTATCCATAAGGCCAATATCCAGGCAGAAGATGCAGCAAAACTAACTATGATGGCACTAAAAGAAGCAGATAAATTTCACAATAAACATCCTGAACAAAGTCAACCTCGTATAACACAAGTTGGCCATTCCTTAGGGGGAACACTAGCTCAAATTCAATCTTATCGTTTCAAGCAGGAGGGCGTTACCTTTAACGCCTATGGTGCAGCAGCTTTAAATGGGATTCCTAAAGGGGGGGATAAAGTAATCAATTATGCCTTGGCCTCAGATGTCGTATCTGCTGCAGGTCCACATTACGGCAAAATGGTCATTCTAGCTCAGAATCACGAACTGATGGGTATGTGGGCTGCTGGCTACAATACAAGTATCAATACATTTGCATCACAAGCTACTCCAGCGGCACTTATTAATTGGTGGTCTCATTCTATCAGCAATTTTACAGGTCCTAAGTCTATACTTTCGGAGCGTAATTATAGGCCAGCTTTAGAGTTAGCTGAACGCAATAAAAAAATGATTGATGATTATCGTGGCGATGTCAGCTTTATTCGAAGCGGTATTTATAAAACTAACAAAAGTCTGAATGAATCACAAGAAATGTACCGGAAAATCCGGGAAAAAACTGACAGAGATCCGAACCTGATGTCTTGGAATGATAAGGAAGAGCAGTACAATTTCATGCAGACAGTTGCTTCATTTAACCCACAATCTCTTCCACCTGAGGCACAAAAACTTTTTGATTCTGTCAAAGGGCATATGACCGCTTACCATGAGAAAAACGGTTTGCCTATTGATAAAGAAAAATTCCAAAATTCCGTAATGGCTCTTACTGCTTTAGGGACATCACAAGGAATGACTAATGCCACTCTGTTCAGTGTGCAAAGAGATCAATATCTAATTGGTGAACTCAACCCCCATCTAAATCGTGTTGGAATGCATATAAATGAATCTGCCTCTATACCAGCAGTAGAAAGTTTGAATCAAATTCAACAAGCTACACGGCAATCTGAATATGATGAACAACAAAGACAGATAGCGCAAACCCAGACACGAGGTATGAGCTTGTCGTAAAAGAAATGGACGCCAGGGCGCGGTTCGGTAACGAACTTGGACTATGATGCCACTATTTTAAAATTGGCAAATGCCTTGGGTGGAATAGAAGATGTCAGTCAAAAATTTGTTCAAAATTCGTTAGGGGACATCAGCAGCATGAAAAAAGGAATACAACCGTCGTAAAACTAGTCGTTATAATGAGAATTTAGTGTGCATCAATAGAGAAAAAGTCATCTGATAAATTTCAGGTGGCTTTTTTATTCTTAGATTCTATAAGTGATTGTATTACTGAGAGAAACAAGACTTAGTAGGCTAAAATACTAGAGTTATGAATTTAACATAATATTAATTATGTAGTTTTTCCCTATATCTAACAATCGCTGTTGTTTATTCCTATTTGTTAACTATTAGTTAATCTTAAAATATTCCGTATAGTACTCCAATTTTTAGTATAAAATCAATAGTTTTTAATAGAAATTTGGCTGTTTAATTTTACTGTGACCCTATCATTAATTGTAGCCTGATGAAATAGAGTAGGGCAAAGATAGTGAATTGTGCCAACTTTGTTTAAACTTATTCAAAACCGATTAGATGGTCTTATTTTCACTAATTCTATCTTTTTTCTCTCTGCAATTAGTTATTATCACTTATAACTACTGTCAATCCCTGCATTTTAGTTTCCACCGTTTCTCCTACTTTTTTTCAATCTTTCCTTAATCATGTGTGAACCTTTGCTTTTTCAGTCAATGACGTTATTTATTGGAAAAAGTTTTCACTATCAGCCTTAACAATCGCTATTAAAATGCGCGCCGATGTTTTGTCGTCTAGCGTATGCGGCTTGGGCGACGGCGAGGCTGCATTCGAGTAGGTTGCGGTTTTCGTATTCGAACGCGGTGTATGGCTCGGCTTGGTTTTGCTTCCAAAGCCGCAGTTGGGCGATGGCGCGGAGCAGGCCGGTATCGTTGCGGAGGATGCCTAGATGGAGTTGGTTGAACGTTTGCAGGACGGGGCGGCTGAAGGTGTTTTGGAGGTCGTCTGCAAAGATGCCTGCTTCGGCGGTGGGGTTTTCAGACGACCTTTGGGACGGTGCAGTTTGGGATGCTTGTCCGTCCGCGATGGTTTGGGCGGCAAGCCTGGCGGTAACGACGCATTCGAGCAGGGAGTTGCTGGCGAGGCGGTTGGCTCCGTGCAAGCCGGTGCAGGCTGTTTCGCCTAAGGCGTAGAGCTGCGGTAGGGAGGTTCTGCCGCTGGGGTCGGTTTGGATGCCGCCGCAGGTGTAGTGCTGCACGGGGCGGACGGGGATGGCTTGGCGCGTGATGTCCAAACCGCATTGGGACAGGCAGTGCCGATGGATGGACGGGAAATGCTGACGGACGAACTCTGCGGGTTGATGGCTGATATCGAGTGAGACGAAGTCTTGCGTTTGTTTGACGATTTCGGCAGCGATGGCGCGGGCAACGATGTCGCGCGGCGCGAGTTCAGCGCGGCGGTCGTAATGCGGCATAAACCGTTCGCCCGATTGGTTGGTCAGAATGCCGCCTTCGCCGCGCACGGCTTCGGAAATCAGGAAGGTGCGTCCGTTTTCAGACGACCTTGCCAAACCTGTGGGGTGGAATTGGATAAATTCGAGGTTTTCAACTGCGCAGCCTGCGCGTATCGCCATGGCGATGGCGTCGCCCGTGCATTCGGGCGGTGTAGTGGTGGTGGCGTAAATCTGCCCGAGGCCGCCGCCTGCGAGTACGGTATGACGGGCGCGGATGCGGTAGATTTCTTGCGTTTGGCGGTTGAGGACGGTCAGTCCGCACGCCGCGCCTGATTCGGTTTGGATGTCCAACGCCATCTGCCGCTCGCAAACGCGGATGTTCGGGCGGCGGCGTATTTGGGCAATCAGGCTCTGCATGACGGCCTTGCCCGTGTAGTCGGCGACGTGGGCGATTCGGCGGCAGGTATGCCCGCCTTCGCGCGTCAGGTGCAGGTCGTTATGATTCCGGTCGAACGCCACGCCTTGCGCCAGCAGCCATTCGATTGCCGGTTTGCCCTGCGACAGGATGGTGCGGACGGCGGCTTCGTTGCACAAACCTGCTCCCGCTTCCAAAGTATCGGCAACATGTTTTTCGATATCGTCCTCTCCCGACCACGCCGCCGCAATCCCACCTTGGGCATGACGGCTGGCAGTGTCGTCCAGCCAGTTTTTGCACAAAATAACGATGCGGAACGACTCAGGCAGCGACAGGGCGAGCGTCAGTGCCGCCAGCCCGTTTCCGGCAATCAATACGTCGCAATTGGTTTGCATGGTGTTGTCCTTGTTTGAGAGGTCGTCTGAAACAGCAATATTGACGGCAAATCAGGCGGGGCCCATGCCGTTGAACACATCCCCGCGTTTGAGTCCTGCCGCGAAGTCGAGCATACGCTGCAAAGGCAGTTTGGCGGCTTCGCCCAGCTTTCTGTCCAACAGGATTTCGTTGTGTCCACTTGTCAGGGCGTGTTTGATGCCGCCCAGCGAATTCATCGCCATCCACGGGCAGAACGCGCAGCTTTTGCAGCTTCCGCCGTTGCCCGCCGTCGGTGCGGCAATAAATTCTTTGTCGGGCGCCTGCTTTTGCATTTCGTGCAGGATGCCTAAATCGGTTGCCACGATGAATTTTTTTTCAGGACGCGATACGGCGGCCTTGAGCAGTTTGCTGGTCGAGCCGACCACGTCGCCCAGTTCGATGACGCTTTGCGGCGATTCAGGATGAACCAGCACCACCGCGTCGGGATGCTCCGCCTTCAACGCCGCCAGTTCCTGCCCTTTGAATTCGTTATGGACGATGCACGAACCCTGCCACAACAGCATATCCGCGCCCGTTTCGCGGCGGATATAGTCGCCGAGGTGGCGGTCGGGCCCCCAAATCAGTTTCTCGCCGCGCGATTTCAGATACGACACGATTTCCAACGCCACCGAAGACGTTACCACCCAATCGGCACGCGCTTTCACGGCGGCGGAAGTGTTGGCGTACACTACCACCGTGCGGTCGGGGTGTTGGTCGCAAAACGCTGAAAACGCTTCTTCGGGACAACCCAAATCCAAAGAACATTCCGCTTCCAAATCAGGCATCAGCACCGTTTTTTCAGGGCAGAGGATTTTCGCGCTCTCGCCCATAAAGCGCACGCCAGCCACTACCAATGTACCGGCTTCGTGTTCTGCGCCGAAGCGTGCCATCTCCAACGAATCGCCCACGCATCCGCCCGTCTCCAAAGCCAAATCCTGAATCAGCGGATCAACATAATAATGCGCCACCAAGACCGCGTTTTTTTCCTTCAGCAAAGCCTTGATTTCGTCTTTCAGACGGCCTGCCGTCTCGCGGTCGGGTGTGTCGGCAACCTTCGCCCACGCCTGACGGATTTGGCAGGCGGAAGTCGGCGTCTGGATGAGTGGCATATCGTAATCGAACGAGCGGCGGGCGGCGGTTTGCATGATGTTTCCTTGTAGCTGGTTTTCAGACGGCATAAAGGTTTGCCGTTTATATTTTGAAATAGTTTTATATTATGCTCAAATTGAGTATAATATGCAAGGTCGTCTGAAAACCGCTTTGGTTTACAATAAGGTTTTCTCTTGAATGAAAGCCACGCATGGATGCCTATCCTGAAACAGCGGTCAATCCGCAAAGTATCGTCGAGCTTGTTCCTGTACTAATCGCCATTACAAACGGCAGCTTGAGGGTTTTGACAGTTGCCCAGGGAGAGCTATTACCCAATGGCTTGCTTGCACCGCTTCGCCACTCCCTGCAAGCAGGGGTCAGGATGTGGGTTGCCAAACAGACATCACAGCCTATGGGCTATGTAGAACAGCTTTACACGTTTGTGGATACGAGCCGCCAAAATGAACAAGGCCTGCCTGTCTTATACGTCAGCTATTTAGGACTGGTGCGCGAGGTGGCCGACAACATCCTGCATCCCGATGCGAAATGGCAGGACTGCTACTGCTATTTTCCGTGGGAAGATTTGCGTACCGAAGGCGGACAGCGCGATACCATTGTCAGCCGCCTGCGTATTTGGGCAAACTCGGCGGACACGGAGGAAGTCCGCCAAAAGCGGCTCAAGCGCATTCATTTGTGTTGGGGGGTCGAACCGGAAAACTGGTCGGAAGAATACGTTTTGCAACGCTATGAAATGTTGTATGAAAGCGGCCTGATAGCGGAAGCCGCCGAGCCGCAGGCAAACTTCGACTTCGCGCTCACGGGGCAGCCCATGCGCCACGACCACCGCCGCGTGCTGGCGACCGCCCTGTCCCGCCTGCGCGCCAAAATCAAATACCGCCCCGTGATTTTCGAACTGATGCCGCCCGAATTCACGCTGCTGCAACTGCAAAACAGCGTCGAAGCCATCAGCGGCAGATTGTTGCATAAGCAAAACTTCCGCCGCCAGATTCAGCAGCAAAACCTCATCGAGCCGTCGGATACCGGCGTATCAGGCAGTAAAGGCCGTCCCGCACAGCTTTACCGATTCCGCGACGATGTCCTGCCCGATCAGCTGATTTCTGATATCGGACTGCCGCTGGGTAGCCGCTAACTGATTTTCAGACGGCCTCAAATTAAATTTTGCCCCATCAGGCAAATATCAATATTTTTCAACAAAGGAACCTTCATGTCGTCTGAAAACAATCTTCTTCCTCTACCCGATACCCTGTTGCGTCCCATGGTAGAACAAGCCTTGAGCGAAGATCTGGGTAGGCGCGGCGATATTACGTCAGCAGCCGTTATAGCGCCCGATAAAACTGCCAAACTCTTCCTCGTCAGCCGCGAAGATGGCGTCATTGCCGGCATGGACTTGGCGCGCCTCGCCTTTCAGACGATGGATCCGTCCGTCCGTTTCCAAGCCAAAATCCAAGACGGGCAAGCGGTCCTCGCAGGTCAGACGCTTGCCGCCGTCGAAGGCAACGCCCGTGCGCTGCTTGCCGCTGAACGCACCGCGCTCAATTACCTCACACACTTGAGCGGCATCGCCACCGCCACCGCTCGCGCAGTAGCCGAAGTTACCGGTTACAATGTGGACATCGTGTGCAGCCGCAAAACCATCCCACTGCTTCGCATCCTGCAAAAATACGCCGTCAGAGCAGGCGGCGGCGTGAACCACCGCATGGGCTTGGACGACGCCATCCTCATCAAAGACAACCATCTTGCCTACTGCGGCAGTATCGCCGAAGCCGTACGGCAGGCAAAGCAGGCGGTCGGACCGTTGACCTGCGTGGAAATCGAAGTGGACAGGTTGGCACAACTGGACGAAGCCATCGTGGCGGGCGCAGAACGGATTTTGCTGGACAACATGGATGACGAAACCTTGAAAGAAGCGGCAAACCGCTGTCACACGCAAACCGCCCACCCACACACCGTCTATTGCGAAGCATCGGGCGGCATCGGCTTCGACCGCCTGAAGCGCGTGGCACAAACCGGCGTGGACGGCATCGCCCTCGGCTATCTGACCCACAGCAGCCGCTCGTTGGACATAGGTTTGGATTTCGTGGCTTAAATTTCGAGTCTGCTATAAAGCAAAGGCCGTCTGAAATATAGACGTTTCATTTTCAAGCAGCCTTTTTGATTCCAAAGCAGAAAATATAAAAATTATGCAGGTTAGCTTCAACTTTCATATAACATAAAAGAGTAGGGCATAACTAAGCCATCATGAAAAAAGCCGTCTGAAACCCAATGTTCAGACGGCTTTTTACTCCCAAAATGATTAATTGATCATTACCATTTTCCAGTTATCCCAATACGGATTGTCCTGCCCGGTGCGGGCATATAGGAGCGGCTCATCGGGTCGAGGTAGTAGCGGTTGGTCAGGTTGCTGCCCACAAGCTCGGCGGTCAGATTTTTGCCGATTTTGTAGCGCAAATAGGCGTCCCATACGGCGACAGGCTGCCAACGCATGGTATCTGTATCCGCTTGAAGATTATAGTCATTGATACGGTTTAATTGATCGTAATATGCCTGCCATACCGTACGGCGGTTTTGATACACACGGCTGTGATAATGAAAGCGGATGCCGCTTTCCAGCTTGTTGCGGAAGAAGCGTCCGCCCAAATCAGCATCAATCGACCAGCGCGGTTGAACCATACTGGCAAGATAACCGTTATCGGTCAAACCGCCGTAATTGCATTCGGGCGCGGGAATAAATCCGCCGCCAGTCAAGTAACTGGAATCATGTACACTGGAAACGGAAAAAGATTTGTCGCAAACTTTGTTTTTGAGCGTACGCAATACGCCGACTCCTCCAAAAAACCTGCCGCTGTCGAAGCGTGCCTGTAACTCCACGCCGGTACGGATTTGTTTGTCGAATTGCTCGAATTCAAAATTCTCGTCCCTGTCGATGATATTTTTGGTTTTGTTGCGGAAGTAGTTGATGCGGAAATCCGCATTTTTCATTTTGGGAAACAGTCCAGTTAAATCATGAATGTAGCCGACTTCCCAGTTTTTGGCGTGTTCGGGCTGCCAACCGTATCCCATTCGTGCAAATGAACCCGCAGCAGTCGAGAAGCCATAAGTCCCCTCAAATATGCTGGGGAAACGTAGGGATTCGGTATAGCGCAGATAGGCTCGGGCATTATCGGTAAAATTGACGGCGGCTGAGAATGCAGGAGCCCATCCGCTGCCACCCTGTTTGTGGGCACGCTGCAGTTCGTTAGGTGTAATAGGAGCCCTATACATTCTTAGAATGTCATAATTAGGTATATATTTTTGAACTACGCGCGGACTGTCGGGATTGCTTGGATCATAAGCAGGATTGACAGCTTGACTATGCAACTCTGGAATAGCAAACCAAGGATGATTGGCAGGATTCAGACGACCTTTGTCGTCTTTCAGCCAATAGTATTTCAGCTTATCCAGCCTTGGTCTGTTTTCGTCATGAAAGGGAGTAAGATTTAATATTGCCACCCCTCTATCATCTATTACGATACTGTCTCTTGCCGCATTGAATTCGTCATTGTTAACCGCATTCAGATAATCACGATATTCCTGCTCGGTTGCTACACGGGTAAACTGAAATACCTGACCTCGATTGACTTGTAAGGGATTGTTGTATTTGTCAAATCCGGTTTTCAACCGCTCGTTGTCGTCCTGTATCTTGAAGTTGGTATAGCGCGCTCCTGCCGTCAGAGTCAGCCAGCTCATCGGCTGGTAGCGGAAATTGAAACCAAAATTCCATTCTCTGCACCTACCGTTTCTCGGCTCGCCGAATCTTGTCAGCTCGGTATTGGTAACCAATTGCTTTGCTTCTATTTCCTCCCTGTATTTGTCCAAGCCGTCATGGCTCAATTCTTCTGAAAACTCATTGCGCGATCTCAATTTTTCATTCTGGAAGTCACCTATCAGAGTCAACGTCAGCTTGTCATGCAGCTTCATGCGGTTGGAAAAATTGAAACCGTTACGGGTATTGTTAGCATAGTAGGCATTGCCCTCTATGGTATTGAAGCGTCCGTTGGTATTCGGAAGCTGTTCGACGACATTCGGTTTTTTCGTGTAACCCAATGCCTCATACATGCGCTTGGTTTCTTCATTGTAGGTATTCCAGCGACTCATCACAGTTTTCCACATCATTAAATTGTCCACCCTGTCTTCATACAGGGCGTCGCCGGGCGAACCGCCTGCAGTATTGGTTTTGGATTTGGTACGGGTCGTCCACAATGACGCATCGAAATCTATCCAACGGCTGCCTTCGGGCTTCCATGAATAGTCGATATTGTAGGAACGCTGTTTCACCCATGCCCTCGGCCACTCCGCAATTTTATTTAAATTGTCGGGCGTACTGAAAATCGGGCCGATGACGCGGGAAGGCATGATTTCGCCGAAAGTGGAATCGGTATGGCGCAGGCCGAATTTGAGCGTTTGGCGGTTCGGCAGGCGGAAGGTGGTTTTACCCAGCCATGATTTATTTTCCAGCGAAGTATTGGTTACCTCTCCGCCCGGATGATAAAAAAGTCCGATACGGGCAATATCGGGTGCGCCCAGCATGGCTTCACTACCGTAAAATTTTTCGCCTCTTGCAGCGGCATCTGCAACCCGTCTGTTTAATTCATTTACCGTTTCCATTGTCCAAGGACCGATATAGCCGTAGCGCTCCGCCCCTTTTTTGCCGGAAAAATAATTGCCTTTACTGCGGTAGGCATAGGCGAGCATGGTATCGAAATTGTCCTGCTTGGTGGCGGCGGCAATGCGGTAGGCTTTATCCTCCCCAAATCTATTGCGTCCGCTGAAACGTTGATTGACGCGGTCGGTATCATCCAACATCGCCCGCCAAATACCGCCAAGTGCGACAGCAGGCGCATCCAATGTCCGATAATCGACCGATTTTTCATAGACATTGGCACGTTGTTTGATGGAATTATTGGAAGCCTCCGCCTTCACTTCAAAGCCGTATTTCTGCCCTTCGGGGACAATATCGTCGGCATCAATGGTTTTCAGGGCGACGGAGCCGCCTATGCCGCTTTTCATATCGCGGCTGAACGAAGGGCCTTTTTCGATGGAAACGCTGCTGATGATGTTGGGGTCGACGTAGTTGCGGTTGTTTGCGCCTGCGTAGCCGCGCCAGACGGTAATTGCCTGCTCCGTGCCGTCAATGGTAACGGGAATCCGTCCCTGTCCCTGTACGCCGCGTATATTGGGATCCAACGCGCCGCTGTTGCGCGCGTCGCCGCTGTACACGCCGGACATACCGCTTAAAAGGTCGGATACGGTGTTGCCCTTGAAGGTTTCGACTTCGTTTTTGCCTTTGTAAAGATTGACGATTTCGCGGGTATAAACCCGGTTTTTACCGATTTCATCCTTATTTCGAGTTCCTTTGACAGTGATGGTATCGAGAATAACTGTCGAATTATCTGCAGCATAAACGGCAGGGACAAAACCAATGGTGGCGATGCAGGCGGAGAGGGTGGTGACTTTGATCGGTTGCATAGAATGTATCCATATAACTTGATTGGTAAGGCCGTCTGAATGAGATAGACCAAATAGATGCGATTACACTCTGACTAAAATAATACAAATAAGTTTGATTATTATTTATAATTTTGTGAAATTCTAAATAATTTTTAATAATATGGAAATGTTTTTTGAGTTTGAGCTAAATAGAAGGGTGAGGGATAAGAGGAACAAATAAAACCTTGTTTGAATATTTCAGACAGGCTTGGATTCGGATTTCAAATGCAACATCCGGATCCCAGTGGTTGGAACAGATTCAAAAATAAAACACTTGGCGTTTAGTGGCTAAATGTTTTTCTCTGCGATGTACTTCTCGATCATTGTCGATGATGGTGTCGGCCTCCTAATCGCCGATGCGGGATTTTTGGTCGACAACGGCAGGTCGGTTTTCTATGCCGACGCGTTCGGGCACTTTGCCTCTGATCCATGAATTATTTATCCAGCTACGTCATACTATATTTTGCGTTTTTGAAGTGGTTTTTAGTGCTATCTTGTGGTTTCTAAACTTGCAAAAACCGCCTATTTGTTTTATAAATAAAAACCATTTTTATTCAAATGATAAGGTTGTGTAATGAAAAAGAAAGCGATTGTCTGTGTAATAGGGGCGGTTTTTTCCGGACAGTTATATGCGGCTCAGATGCCGGTGACTCAAGAAGAAATAGAGCCTGTGGTGGTTACGGCCGACCGCAATGCGCAAACCTTGGATAAAGCCGCGCCGAATGTGTCGGTTATCGGACGCAAAACCTTGAATCAAGCCTCGGCACAGAATTTGGACGATATCGTGATGTATGAAACCGGCGTCAGCGTGCCGTCAGACAACAATCGCCGCGGTCATGCCGGTATCAATATCCGAGGCATAGACGGCAACCGCATTCTGATGATGGTGGACGGCGTGCGCATTCCCGAATCTTATGCAGGCGGCGGCTCCAACGGCGCGATTTCGGGACGCGATATGGTCGAAAGCGACACGCTCAAGCAGGTCGATATTGTCAAAGGCCCTTATTCCGCACTGTACGGTAGCGACGCGCTCGGCGGCGTGGTGAACATGGTGACGCTTTCTCCGAGTGATTTCGTCGATGTGGGCAAACGCGGGCATTTCGGTTTGAAACACGGCTACCGCAGCCGCGACCGCAGCCATGGCGTAACGGCGACTGTGGCAGGTTTCCATGAAAACGCCGAAGGTCTGCTGATGCTGACGCGCCGCCAAGGTCATGAAACGGAAAACATGGGCAGCGATACCAGCTACTCGACTGCGCGTACTGCCACCAATCCACAGAAAAACAATGCCTACAATATCTTGGCGAAAGGCAATATCGGCAACGAACGCCACCGCTTGGAAACTTTGTACGAACAGTATTACCACGCCAACGATACCGTGTTGGCAAACAGCTTGGGTTCGCAATCGCGCGGGCCGGTAACCATTGCAACATCCGAGAGCAATGCTCGCGACCGTATCCGCCGTCAACGTATCGAAGCGGGCTACCGCTACACTGGCGAAGGCCGTCTGAAAGAAGCCAACCTGACTGCCTATCAGCAAAAACTGCGTACGGAAGACGATGCCGTCGATGCGAGCATTACGCGTATGGGCGCGCGCCAATTAGGTAACTCGACCCGTTATTCCGACTACGGTTTCAATCAGACCATACGCGGGCTGAACGGGCGTGGCGTGTGGGAATTTGACGGCGCGGTCAAACAAACCGTCGTTGCCGGCGCAGAATACAAACACACCGAGACCGCCCGTCCGCGCGACAGCCTGACAGTGGACAATCTGACCGGTGCCATCAGCAAAGTTTATGCAGGCAGCACCTATCCGAATAAAACCTTCCCCGACAGCAAGCGCAAAACGTTCAGCGTTTACGCACAAGACAGCCTGACCTTCGGCAACGGCATCGTTCTAACTCCAGCCTTGCGTTACGAAAAAGACAAGCTGAACACGTCGACCGACCAAGCCTATCTCAATGCCAATCCCAGCGGAACGGCGACGCGCTTTGGTGATTCCGCGTTTACGCCCAGCCTGCGCCTGAGCGTGCCGATGGGTGAGCAGTTCACCGGTTTTGCCACTTATTCACAAGGCTTCCGCACGCCGCCGTTTGACAGCGCAACCATGGCGTTTGCCAATACGACCTACGGCTATGCCGTCATTCCCAATGCCAACCTCAAATCCGAACGCTCCAACAGCTTTGAATTGGGGATGAAATTTAAAAATGAACGCGCCCGTGCGCAAGTCACTGCGTTCTACAACCGTTACCGCAACTTCATCAACCGCACTGAAATCGGTACCTCCACCGTTGGCGGTCGCCCGATTATCCAGTACCAATATCAAAACCTTGATCACGTTAAAACCTACGGTGCTGAAGCTTCTGCCGCCTACAAATTCCTGCCGGGCTGGCAGGTTTCGGGCAGTATCGCTTGGATGCGCGGTGAGCAGCAGGACGGCAAACCGTTGGATTCCGCTTATCCGCTCAACGGCGTTTTGGGTTTGGATTACACGCAGGAAAAATGCGGTGTCGGCACCAAGCTGCGCTGGTCGAAAAAACACAGCCGCGTCAGCAGCGACACTGTTTTCCAAGCGCCGGGTTATGGCGTATGGGATATCGGCGCGTGGTACAAGCCGTTTAAAAACCTCGAAATCGGCGCAAACATTTACAACGTCGGCAACAAAAAATACTGGCAGCACGCAGACGTTGCCGGCATGAGCCGTACCAGTGTGATGGACTTGTACACCGAAACTGGCCGCAATTTCGCCGCAACCGTACAACTGAAGTTCTAATGTGATTCAACCGTTTTCAGACGGCCTGAGAAAACGAGCAGGCCGTCTGAAAGCATACGACAAGGAAAAAACAATGAAACTCAAACTCCTCCTGCTTTCCGCGCTTATTTCGTTGGCCGGCACTGCACACGCGCAACGCATCGTCGTGTTGACCCCCGATACGGCAGACATTGTTGCCGCGCTCGGCGCATTGGACGAAATCGTCGGCCGCGATCAGACCGTTCAAAATCCGGCGTTGAAAAACAAGCCCAGTATCGGCATTCATCGCCGCCTGACGGTTGAACCGATTGTGGCCGCCAAACCCGACATTGCCATCGGTTCATGGATGGCGCAGCCTGCCGATATTTTTGCCCACCTGCAAAAAGCAGGCATTAAAGCCGTCAATGTTGCGCCCGATGACAGCATCGCCGCCTATCCGCAAAGTATCCGCAACATTGGTCAGCTTATCGGCAAAAGCGCGCAGGCGGACAAGTTGGCAAGCAAGTGGCAGGCGGATATGAAACAGCAGCCTTCCAGCGGCAAACGCTACCTCTTCAGCTACGACGGGCGCATCGTATCGGGCAAAAATACTGCCGCCGACGAAATCATCCGCCGTGCCGGCGGTATCAATGCCGCAGCCGCCATTGACGGCCTCAAACCGATGACGCGTGAGGCATGGATTGCGGCCAAACCCGACATCATCATTATTGCCGACCACAACACCGCCATGATAGGCAACGTCAAAACCTTTGCCGCACGCCCCGAAATCGCCGGCTCGCCTGCTGCGAAAAACGGCAAGATTTATTTGTGGAAGGCCAACGATATGTTCCGTTACGGGCTGGATACGCCGCAAGTGATTCAGCGTTTGCACGGTTTGGCGAAATAAACGCGCCTGTTTTGAAAACCCTTGCCCGATTTTTGTTTTCAGACGGCCTTGATTTGTTCCTTCTTATTGAGGAGGAAGCAAAACGGTTGTCTTAAAAATGCCGTCTGAAACCGTCCCTCAATCCGCTTGAACCGCATGATGTCATGAAACCGCATATCCTTACCCTCTGCCTGCTGCTTACTGCCGCCGCCGTTTATTTGTGCTGCGGCATCGGTTTTGGTGCGTGGGAGTCGCCGCTGGCGATGGATGAAACCGTCCGCCAAATCCGTTTACCGCGCATCTATACCGCACTTTTGGTCGGAGCCGGTTTGTCCGCTTCGGGGGCGGCATTGCAGGCTTTATTTGAGAATCCGTTGGCCGATCCGAGTTTGATCGGGACATCGGGTGGGGCGGCCTTGGGCGTGATTGTGTTATTGGCTTTGGGCGGCGGCGCGATGGGTGTGCCGGCGGCGGCTTTTCTCGGTGCATTGGGTGTGTGCCTGTTGATTTTGGCGGTACACAAACTGCTTGGCGGCGGTACTTTGGGATTGCTGGTGTTGGGGTTTGTGTTGAGCGCGTTTTCGGGCGCGGTGGTCAGCATGATTTTGTTTTTATCTGATGATTTAGTATTGCGCAGCGCGACCACATGGCTGTCGGGCAGCCTTGCCGAAGCCGGTTTCTCATCGCCTGTCGCGGCAATCGCGGTCATGTTGCCCGGTTTTCTGATTTTGCTGTCGGCAGGCAGGCGGCTGGACGTTTTAATGACGGGGGAAGACACAGCTGCCAGTATGGGTGTATCCGTTGGGGCATTGCGTGTGCAAACCGTAATCGGCGCGGCATTGATGACGGGAGCGGCGGTATCGCTTTCGGGCATCATCGGTTTTCTCGGCATGATGATCCCCAATGTGCTGGCGCAAGCCGTCGGCGGCAGCCGCCGCAAACTGATTGCGCTGTCGGCTTGGTTGGGCGCAGTGTTTTTGATGGTGGTGGACGGCGCGGCGCGCTGGCTGACATACCCTGTCGATCTGCCGGTCGGTATTGTGATTGCCTTATTGGGCGGACCGTTTTTTATGTATTTGTTTATCAAGCCTTTGAAAAGCCGTTAATGCCTAAACAGGCCGTCTGAAACTTCATTGCTCCATATCTTTTGCCATGCACACCTTATTTCAAATCCGTAATCTTTCCGTCCGCGTCCAAGACAAAACCCTGCTTGAAATCGATCAACTGGATATACCTTCGGGCATGACCGTCATTATCGGTCCGAATGGTGCGGGCAAATCCACTTTGCTGCGTGCCTTAATCGGGCAAACAGGGCAGGGGGAAATCACGCTTTTCGGTGAGGCCGTTGCGCCGCAAATCCGCGCGGGCAGGGTAGCATGGGTCGGGCAGCATGGCCGTTACAACATGCCGATGACCGTACGCGAATACATTGCGTTGGCGTCATTCGTACAAAAAGGCCGTCTGAACCATGAGTGGGCGGACGAGTTACTCGATTATTTTGATTTGATGGCGTTGGCAGATAAGCGCATTGGCAAGCTCTCAGGCGGCGAGCAACAACGCGCCAACATCATCCGCGCCCTGTTGCAAAACGCGCCGGTCTTGCTTTTGGACGAACCGTGCAACCATCTCGATATCCGCCACCAACACCGCCTGATGCAGTATTTGGTCGGGCATTCAAACCGTACCTCATCAATAATGGTATTGCACGATTTAAACCTCGCCGCGCGTTATGCGGAACATATTATTTTGATGAATAAGGGAAAAGTCGTTGCATCAGGCAAGGTGGGAGAAGTGATGCGCCCTGATTTGCTTGAATCGGTTTACGGTTGGCAGATACGCCGTTGCGAAGATGAGGCAGGGTTTTATTTCAGAAGCTGAGCGCCGAAAGGCCGTCTGAAAAATGATAAAGAAAATTTATTTTATCGTTCAAAAATAAAACGAGATGGGAGGATGTTCCCAACTTGAAGAACCAGATTTTGCACATTTCACAAGTAAAATGCCGATTTCCATCAAATAGAAATACATTTAATTATTTATAGAATACAATATATTAAAATAATACTGATTTTTAATTACTCAAAAATATTGACAAGAAAACGATGATGGTTATTTAATATATCAATCTTATTAATAACTTTTATTAATCATCATCATGGTACAGCAGCTTGTTTGGACTCCGAAACAATCCGCGCCCAAGGCATTTCCCGAACGTCAGGCATTGATGCCCGTTTGGGGCGGTGTTCCAATGCCGCGTCCCCAGTGGCAGAACATTTGGAAGAAAAAGCTTCCCCATGCCACCGATGTGGATGCGCTTGCTTATCTGCATATTCCATTTTGCGCCAACCATTGCGTTTTTTGCGGCTTCTACCGCAATGCGTGGAAGGACAGCCAAAGCAGCGTGTATACCGACAAAATTATCGAAGAAATGGCCGCTGAAGCCGAAGTCCGTACAGGTAAGGGCAAAATCCGAGCCGTTTATTTCGGGGGCGGTACGCCGACCGCGTTGCTTACGGAAGACCTCGTCCGTCTGATTCGTGCCTGCTACCAATATCTGTCGCTTGCCGAAGACTGCGAGTTCACCATCGAAGGGCGTATGAGTCATTTCGATTTGGAAAAAGCACAGGCCTGCATCGAAGCAGGCGCCAACCGCATTTCCATCGGCGTGCAAACCTTCAATACCGCCATCCGCCGCCGTCTCGGCCGCAAACACAGCGGCGACGAGGCGTTTGAATATTTGGCAAAATTGTGCGAACTCGATGCCGTGATTGTGGCCGATTTAATGTTCGGTCTGCCCAATCAAACCGATGAAGTTTGGCAAAACGACATTGCCCGCGCCACCGAGCTATCGCTGTCAGGTTTGGATACGTACGCGTTCAACCTTTATCCCATGCTACCCATCAACCGCATGATTGAAAAAGGCGCATTTCCGACACCGCCGGGTTTCGATATTCAGGCAGACCAATATGCCTACACGGTTGAAACACTGCTGGAAAAAGGCTGGGAACAGGTCAGCAACAGCCACTTCGCCTATCCCGGCCGCGGCGAACGCAACCGCTACAATACCCTGATCAAATCCGACATTCCCTGTTTGGCGTTCGGCTCCGGCGCAGGGGGTAACTTCGGCGGTTTCAGCTATCAGGTGCAGGGCGATTTGGAGAGTTATCTTGCCACGCCGAAAGGCGAGAAAAACATCGCATTTATGAGCGGCCATAGTCCAAATAAAGCACTGCTCAGCAAAGTTCAGCACGATATTGAAACAGGCCGTCTGAATCCATTATTGTTCGACGGCAACAAAGCAGCGCAAAAGCTGATTGCCCAATGGCAGGAAATGCAGCTTTTTAAAGAACCCGATTCAGACGGCCTGATCCGTTTGAATACCAGCGGCCGTTATTGGTCGCCCACCCTTATCCGCAAACTTATGCTTACTCTTCCGACTCAAGAAAAGGATCAAACCATGCAAAAACTTTCAGCCGAACAACAAACCATGTTGCGTCAATCATTGGAAAAAAATCCCGGCCAAGTACTGGAAATGCTGGCAGCGCAAAACCAATGCAGTTTTGAAGACGTTATCCGCTGTCTGCCAGAAGAGAACGTGCGCCAAACCGAAGGCAGCCGCATAGTCGAAATCCTCCAAGCCGTTGCCGCATGGAATGAATCCGTTACCTTCATCGCCCACACCCCCGATGCCATCGTCGAAGTCAGCGGCAAACTGCCAAACGGCAAAGTCGGCCGCGGTTTCTACAACTTTGACCATCCTGAAACCGACGGTGGCGTACACGGCCACATCTACTATGAAAACTGCGCATCCATCTACCTTTTGGAACGCCCATTCATGGGTAAAGCCACTTGCTCGCTCAACTTTATCAACCGCAATGGCGGTGCCATGTTTAAAATTTTTGTCGGCCGCGATGAGGCAGGCGAGTTGAAACAACATCAAATCGAAGCCATGCGCAAACTGTTTGATGCCGCTTAAACGGTTTCAGACGGCCTGAAAATCCGTTCCTTGTTACATAGAGGAACGGATTTTCTAACAATAAACATCTACCATACAAAGGAACCCTAAACATGCAACTCATCTTCGGAGCCAACGGCCCGTCCGGCCGAGCCTATATCCGCACATTGACTGACTCAGCCGATACCGTCGCCGTATTAAGAAAGCCGTCTGAAGACAGCTTTTTTGCCGAACATAATATTCAAACCGTCGTCGCCGATGCGCTTGATGCCGATGCGCTCGATAAAGCGTTGGCACAATACCGTCCCGATACCGTGATCAGTTTTGTCGGCGGCAAAAACGAAGAGGGCATCCGCAGCGATGCGCTGGGTAATATCAACATCATTGCCGCTACGAAAGCCGCCAATCCGCAAGCCTGCTTTGTACTGATTACCAGCATGGGTTGTGGCGAACAATGGGACATGATGAGCGAGCCGTTCAAACAGGCACTCGGCGAAGCTGTCCGTGCCAAAACAGAAGCCGAAATCTATCTCAAACAAAGCGGTTTGAATTGGACCATCTTGCGCCCCTGCGGCCTTGCCGATGGCGAAGATAATGCCTATACCTTGACACAAAATGCCCAAGAAATTCCGCAAAAATACATGACGCGCAACGGCTTGGCCGCTGCCGTTGCTACCATTGTCGGCCAAGCGGACAGCAAGGGCGAAACGTATAGCGTTGGTGCGGCATAACCGGATTGAATAGATTGTCCACTTTCCATTGTTAAAGTTGGAGTAGGTAATTGATTAGCAGCTGATCAAACAATAAAGGATTTGTTGAGAAAAGACTGGGAGATATAAATAAAAGGCCGTCTGAAAAACCTTTCAGACGGCCTTTTTGTTTTTGAATTTTGTAAGTGATTATACTACTGAGCAAAACAGGAGTTAGCAGACTAAAATACTAGCATTATTAATTTAACATAATATAAATTAATTTCCTTTTTCCTATTCTCCTACAAATTCCGCTTATTGTTCCTACATGTCAAATGAGAATTAATGATACTCAAGATAGTTTGCTCATAGTAATCCAACTTTTAGTATAAAATCAATAGGTTTTAAGCTGCTTAATTTTACTGTGACTCTACCACTGAATTAATGAAGTTGAGGACCGTTTTTTGCTTTTCAGACGACCTTATGGTTTAAAGAGGTCGTCTGAAACCCTAAAAAGCAGTAGGTAGGCTTGGTTAATAAATCAAATGCTTTAGAAAAATGAAATGGTTTGTTGGGTCTCAACCCAAGCTAGGCTTGCTCAAACAACTGCGTAAACAGGTGCATTTTGATGAAATTATGGCGGGGAGTTATATTTTGGGGCTGACGTAGATTAGCGGTTATGCTAGGCTACGAAAATGCAGATAACCAATTGTAAATTAAGCAAGATAGTTCAAAAGAAACTACTTAAATTTTGGGGCTGACGTAGATTAGCGGTTATGCTAGGCTACGAAAATGCAGATAACCAATTGTAAATTAAGCAAGATAGTTCA
>NZ_JBQCTZ010000021.1:0-34448 GCF_051963715.1 Neisseria sp. P0001.S005
AAAGCCGATTACAACCGCGTTTCTTTCCAACACCTCAGCCTGATTATCAGCACCACGCCCAAACTCATCGACCCTGTATCACACCGCCGTACCATTCCGACCGCCCAACTGATTGGCAGCAGCAATCCACAACACCAAGCGGAATTGATGTGGCGTATTTCCTTGACTGTCAGCGTTTTGCTGTTGTGCCTGCTTGCCGTGCCGCTTTCCTATTTCAATCCGCGCAGCGGCCATACCTACAATATCCTGATTGCCATCGGTTTGTTTTTGGTTTACCAAAACGGGCTGACCTTCCTGCGCAATGCTGTGGAAGACGGCAAAATCCATTTTTGGCTCGGACTGCTGCCTATGCACATCATCATGTTCGTGATTGCCATCGTCCTGCTGCGCGTGCGCAGTATGCCCAGCCAACCCTTCTGGCAGGCGGTTGCCAATAGTCTGACATTGAAAGGCGGAAAATGAACCTGATTTCACGTTACATCATCCGTCAAATGGCGGTTATGGCGGTTTACGCCCTCCTTGCCTTCCTTGCTTTGTACAGCTTTTTTGAAATCATCAACGAAGTCGGCGATCTTGGGAAAGGCAGCTATAACGGCGCGAAATTGGGGCAGTATGTTTTAATGCAGATGCCTGCGCGCGCATATGAACTGATGCCGCTCGCCGTTTTGATCGGCGGCCTGATTTCCCTCAGCCAACTGGCTTCAGGTAGCGAGCTGACAGTTATCAAAGCCAGCGGCATGAGCACCAAAAAGCTGCTGTTGATTCTGTCGCAGTTCGGTTTGATTTTCGCCATTGCCACCGTCGCTCTTGGCGAATGGGTTGCCCCCACGTTGAGCCAAAAAGCCGAAAACATCAAAGCCGCCGCCATCAACGGCAAAATCAGTACCGGCAATACCGGCCTTTGGCTGAAAGAAAAAAACAGCATTATCAACGTGCGCGAAATGTTGCCCGACCATACGCTTTTGGGCATCAAAATTTGGGAGCGCAACGATAAAAACGAACTGACCCAAGCGGCGGAATCAGAATCAGCGGTTTTGAATCCAGACGGCAGCTGGCAGCTGAAAAATATCCGCCGCAGCATATTGGGCGAAGATAAAGTCGAGGTTGCCACTGCTGCCGAAGAAAACTGGCCGATTTCCGTCAAACGCAACCTGATGGATGTATTGCTCGTTAAGCCCGACCAAATGTCTGTCGGCGAATTGACTACCTACATCGACCATCTGGAAAAAAACAACCAAAATACCCAAGTCTATGCCATCGCATGGTGGCGCAAGCTGGTGTATCCCGTAGCCGCATGGGTGATGGCGCTTGTTGCCTTCGCCTTTACCCCGCAAACCACGCGCCACGGCAATATGGGCTTGAAACTTTTCGGCGGTATCTGCCTCGGTTTGCTGTTCCACTTTGCCGGACGGCTCTTCGGCTTTACCAGCCAGTTGTACGGTGTGCCGCCGTTTTTGGCCGGTGCCTTGCCGACGGTTTTGTTTGCGCTGTTGGCGGTATATCTGATACGTCGTCAGGAAAAAAGATAAGGCAAAATAAACTTCAGGCCGTCTGAAAGGCAATCTTCAGACGGCCTGAGTATTTTGTGTGCAAAAAACAAAATGCTAAAGTAAAATAATACCTTTCCAAACAAATGCGGCTATTGAAAATGTCCCAAACCATCTGCTTGAATATGATTGTCAAAAACGAAGCGGCAATCATCGAAGAAACACTGGCCAACATCACCGACCACATCAAACTTAACTACTATGTCATCAGCGACACCGGCTCGACCGATGATACCGTCGGCGTGATCCGTCGCTTTTTCGATGCAAAGGGCATCGCGGGCGAGATTCATCATGATGGTTGGCAAAATTTTGCATACAACCGCAATCAGGCGTTGAAACACGCAAAAGGCAAAACCGATTATGTGTTGATTTTTGATGCGGACGACCGCTTTGAAGGCAAATTGGAATTGCCCGAGCTGACAGCCGACCGTTACCGCCTCCGCATGAGAAATGCCATGGGCAGCGTGGTTTATTACCGTCCGCTGTTGTTGCGCAATGACGGCACATTCTACTGGCGCGGCGTGTTGCACGAGTTTATCGAAACCGACAAACAAGATACCAGCGAAGCCACGCTTCATGGCGACTATACGGTTCTCAGCGGCCGTTTCGGCGCACGCAGCAATATGGCGAACAAATACCTGCTTGATGCCGTTTCCTTGGAAAAAGCGTTTTACAGCCCTGAAGATGAAGACCTGAAACCACGTTACGCCTTTTATGCGGCGCGTTCTTATTGGGATTCCGATATGCCCGAGCGCGCGAGTGAATGGTTTAAAAAACGTATCGAGTTGGGCGGTTGGATAGAGGAAGTGACGGTTTCTTACCAACAGCTGGGCGAGTGCTACAAATTAATGGGCAAACGCGATGAAGCCTTGGCGACTTGGCTGGCAGGCTACGATTACAACCCGCGCCGTGCCGAGTGCCTCTACCTTGCGCAAACCATGCTGCGTCAGGAAGGGAAATACCGCATTTCCCATGCAATCGGCCTGATGGCGAAACGTATCCCGTTCCCAACAGACGATATTCTTTTTGTCCAAAGCAATGTTTATCAGTTGGACATCGACTATGAATTGTCGGTTACCGCCTATGCGGCCGGCGATTTGCGCCAAGGCTATGAGTCTTGCCGCCACTTGCTCTTGCTGAATGTACGCGAGGCATTGACCACGGTGACTATGCAAAATATGTGGCTCTACCGCGAACACGTGCAAACAGAAACGCGTGAAGTGTTGGAGCAACTGGTGGCCGTCATGCAGCCTTATGCCGAGCAGGGCGGACGTTTGGCGGAAGTGACCGAATATTTTGCCGATATTTTGAAAAACCGTTAATCAGCACTTTGCCCCGGCCATAAGGCCGTCTGAAAGGAAATTTTTTGAGCAAGCGCAATCTGTTTTCCGTCGATAAATCTTTGGAAAAGCCCGAACGCGTCCTCTTGGTCGGTGTGATGCTGACGGCGGACTATTCCGGCGCAAACGAAACGCGCGAGCGCGGCTTTCAGACGGCTTTGACCGAAGCGGCAGAATTGGTGAGCGCGGCCGGCGGTGATTTGGTTTCTATCGAAACTTCACGCCGCGACAAACCGCATCCGGCTTTGTTTGTCGGTACGGGCAAGGCGGAAGAGTTGGCGGCAGTGGTCAAGCAGCATGATGTCGGGCTGGTCGTGTTCAACCACGAACTCACGCCGACGCAAGAGCGTAATCTGGAAAAAGAGCTTCAATGCCGTGTCCTTGACAGAGTGGGTTTGATTTTGGCGATTTTTGCCAAACGCGCCCAGTCGCAGGAAGGTAAGTTGCAAGTGGAGTTGGCCCAGCTGAACCATTTGAGCGGAAGGCTGGTACGCGGTTATGGACATTTGCAAAGCCAGAAGGGCGGCATCGGCTTGAAAGGGCCGGGAGAAACCCAGTTGGAAACCGACCGCCGTTTAATCGGACAAAAAATCACGGCATTGAAAAAACAGCTTGCCGATGTCCGCAAACAACGTGCCACGCGCCGCAAATCGCGCATGAGCGGCCGTCTGAAAACCTTTGCCATTGTCGGCTATACCAATGCCGGAAAATCCAGCCTGTTCAACCGCCTGACCAAAGCAGACGTATTGGCGAAAGACCAGTTGTTTGCCACTTTGGATACCACAGCGCGTCGGCTTTTCCTGTCGCATGAGGCGAGCGTGATTTTGACCGATACCGTTGGTTTCGTCCGCGATTTGCCGCACAAGCTGGTGTCGGCGTTTTCCGCTACTTTGGAAGAGACGGCGATGGCGGATGTGCTACTGCACGTCGTTGATGCGTCCAATCCCGATTTCGAACGGCAGATGGACGATGTCAACGAAGTATTGGAAGAAATCGGCGCGCATGAAATTCCGCAATTGGTGGTGTACAACAAAATTGATTTGCTGCCGTCGGGTATGCGTGAAGCAGGCATTTTGCGCGACAATTCCGGACATGCCGTCGGCGTGAATGTTTCCGTCGCCGAAAGTTTGGGCTTGGACGGTTTGCGCGAAGCGATGATTGAATTGGCCGTACAGCCAAGTGTTTGATAGTATGGAATGAAACAAGGCCGTCTGAATGTTCAGACGGCCTTACCGTAAAATTTTAAATCCGAGGATTATGCCGACAGAGGGCTTTTCTTTTTGAACACGCTTTCGTAAAGCATCCAAGCGGCGAGGCTCAGGTATACGGTGCTGGACAAAATGCCGATAACGGCGAAGATAGGCATAAGGCGATCAATCATGGTGAGGTTTCCCAATAAGTTAGTTTTATAAGTAAATGTGTGTTTTTTTATTTCCGTCTTCGCGGAATGCCTAAAGTATGCTGCTTAAATGGATTGAGGTCAATAAAAAATGTATTGGAGTTTTTAAAAAAGTTCCATTTTTACATTAAAATAATTGGAAGTTTTTAAGGATAAACGGTATTTATATGTTACCGTTCATCATTTGATAAACGGTCAATACTTTGTTTTCCATATTTTTTATAAAATTCGACAGTCTATTAATTCAAAAGTAAATGAAATGAGGCGGAAAAACGCTTTTTGCTAAAATGTAACACCCTGAAACGATTGTTTCAGGCCGTCTGAAAAATAAATCGAACACATTATGACATCTTCCACACATCTCCAAAAAAACTGTTTCCATTGCGGACTTGAAGTCCCGGAGCATCTGCATCTGACGGTTCGTTTTGAAGACGAAGAACACGAAACCTGCTGCGCCGGTTGCCAAGCGGTGGCGCAGAGTATCATCGATGCAGGTTTGGGTAATTATTACAAACAGCGTACCGCAGACGCGGAAAAATCCGAATTGCCGCCACCGGAAGTGTTGTCGCAATTAAAGCTGTACGATTTGCCCGAAGTGCAGGCGGATTTTGTCGAGGTCGGCGCAGGGGATGAGCGCGAGGCGGTCTTGATGCTGGGCGGCATTACCTGCGCCGCGTGTGTGTGGCTGATTGAACAACAGTTGTTGCGCATGAAGGGCGTGGTACGCGTGGATTTGAATTACAGTACCCATCGCTGCCGCGTGGTGTGGGACAGCACCCACATCGAATTGTCGGATATTTTGCTGAAAATTCGCCAAACCGGTTATACCGCCGCGCCTTATGATGCGCAAAAAATCGAAGTGCAGGCGCAGAAGGAACGCAAACAGTTTATCGTTAGATTGGCAGTGGCCGGTCTGGGTATGATGCAGACGATGATGTTTGCCCTGCCGACTTATTTTTACGGCGGCGACATCGAGCCGCTTTATTTGGAAATCCTGCATTGGGGCGGCTTTTTGATGGTGTTGCCCGTTGTGTTTTACAGCGCGTTGCCGTTTTACCGCGGCGCATGGCGCGACTGGAAAAACCGCCGTGTCGGCATGGATACGCCGATTGCCATTGCCATTGTAATGACCTTTATCGCCGGTATTTATAGCTTGGCTACCAACGCAGGGCAGGGTATGTATTTTGAATCCATCGCCATGCTGCTGTTTTTCTTGTTGGGCGGACGTTTTATGGAACAGATTGCCCGACGCAAAGCCGGCGATGCGGCGGAGCGGTTGGTCAAACTGGTTCCGGCATTCTGCCACCGTTTGCCGTCTTATCCTGAAAGCGATGCCATCGAGGAAGCCGCAGTCGTCCGCCTTAATATCGGCGATACGATTGTTGTGAAACCCGGCGAAGTCATTCCGGTGGATGGTACGGTTTTATCCGGTGAGAGCGAAGTTAACGAAGCCATGTTGACCGGTGAAAGCCTGCCCATCGTGAAAAGGCCGTCTGAAAAAGTAACCGCCGGCACGCTCAACACCAGCAGCCCTTTAATCATCCGCACCGATCATACCGGTGGCAACACGCGCCTGTCCCATATCGTCAAACTGCTCGACCGTGCTCTGGCTCAAAAACCACGTGCCGCCGAGTTGGCCGAAAAATACGCGTCCAGTTTTGTGTTTGGCGAACTCTTGCTTGCGGTTCCCGTTTTTATCGGCTGGGCTTGGTATGCCGACGCACACACCGCCTTGTGGATTACCGTTGCCCTGCTGGTCATCACCTGCCCGTGTGCCTTGTCGCTCGCTACCCCGACCGCGCTGGCTGCTTCTACCGGTGCGCTGGCCAAAGACGGCATTCTCATCAGCGGAAAACAAAGCCTGGAAACGCTTGCCCAAATTGACGATGTCGTATTCGATAAAACCGGTACGCTGACCAAAGGACAGCTTTCCGTCAGCCGTATATTATCTGCAGGCCGTCTGAACGAGGCCCAAGCCCTTGCCGTTGCCCAAGCATTGGAGCAGCAATCCGAACACCCCATCGCCCGTGCCATTTTGAACCATACGCTTTCAGATGGCCCCATATCCGCGCTTGATGTGAAAGTGCAGCAACGGATCAACCGTATCGGACACGGCGTCAGCGCGCAAATCGAATTTGATGGCGAAATCCAGGTTTGGGCTTTGGGCAAAGCGGCATTTGTTTCTGAGATCGCCGGTAATCTGCCTGAAACATTTGCCCATATCGACCACACAGGCAGCATTATTTTCTTGGGCAATCAAAGCGGTTTTCAGACGGCCTTTTTGCTAGAAGACCAAATCAAAGACAGCGCCGCTGAAATGTTGCAAAACCTGAAACAACACGGCATCCGTCTGCACCTTTTAAGCGGCGACCGTCAGGCTGCCGTAGCCCAAGTCGCGCAAGAGCTGGGTTTGGATGCCTATCGTGCCGAAGCCACGCCTGAAGACAAGCTGGCTTATGTGGAAAATCTGCAAAAACAAGGGCGTAAAGTCATGATGATCGGCGACGGGATCAACGATGCCCCCGTCCTTGCCCAAGCCGACGTATCGGCTGCCGTGGCCACGAGTGCCGATGTGGCGCGAGACGGTGCGGATGTGGTTTTGCTCAATGATGATTTGAACGTTTTACCCGTGATGATGGAACAGGCACGCCGCACCCATCAAATCATCCGCCAAAACCTGACTTGGGCGAGCGCATACAATCTGGTTGCCGTTCCGCTGGCCGTGTTTGGTTACGTTACCCCGTGGATCGCCGCGCTCGGCATGAGTTTCAGCTCGCTGCTGGTGTTGGGCAATGCCTTGAGATTGTTGAAAACCAAAAAGGCCGTCTGAAAACGGCCAATCCATTGCCTAAACGAAAGAATACGCCATGCCTAAAGCCACTTTTTATACACACGTCGCCCAGCCGGCCGCCTTTGCCTGCCGCCTGATTGCGCGCGCCATACGCGATGGCGGGCAGATTTTGGTGTGGTCGGATTCTGTTACGGCAGTGCAGCAACTAGACGTTGATTTGTGGCAGCAGATTCCCGAAAGCTTTATTCCGCATGAAGTCTGGCTGCCTACCGACCCCATGCCGTCTGAAACGCCGGTATTGCTTGCGTTTGGAAATGCATTGCCGAATATTCCGCAGGATTGCACAGTTTTAAACCTGTCTGCCGATTTTTGGAGCCAAGCCCCGGTCATCCCAAACCGTATCCTTGAAATTGTGGGCAACAGCTTAGAAGATTTGGCCGAAGCCCGAGACCGTTTCCGAGCGTATCGTCAGAGCGGATTTGAGATTGAGCATTTTTCGAGAGAAGGGAAGGATTGAGTATTGAAGATATTCAAGGCCGTCTGAATATAAACAAAGGGACATTTTGTTGATGTCCCTTTGTTTTTTAGATTGATTATCGGAAGGCTTCGTGCCATATGCCATAAAATATGAGGCAACAGCAGAAAGAGTAGAAATAGTGGAAAAAGCGTTCAAAAAGGGAGGTGTTGACAAGATACCATTGAACAGACTGATGGTGGTGTTGGGGATTTTTGAGGATTAAGTTGGGGAAACGGACAATCGAAGGTACGGCAAGCAAGTCAAACAGATTGAGGAAGACTGTAACCAATAATGAAAAACCGATTGTCTCATGAAATACGTCGAATGGCTGCAATGACAGGGTGTGTGTAAATAGGGAGGTCAGGGCAGATTTGTTGGACATCCATAAATAAAACAGCCCACCGATAGACAGGTAAAGCGCAAACCGAGCCCATATGGACAGCTTGCGTGGCAAATAGAGGATAAAGAATAAGTTGAGCAGGATAAAGAAAATAGGGAAAACAGATTTCATGGGTTTGTTTGCTTACAGTTTGGTATTTAAAGCTGCTAAGGGAAACGCATTACTGCTTGTATGAAGGGCTGCCTCAGGAAAAGACAGTCTGAAAAGGCCATTCTATTTTAGGCCGTCTGAAAAAGATTTTCGTAAGGGCAAGGGTTTCAGATGGCCTTAAGTTTTTTGAAGTAAAAATCCGATGGTTCAGGATTCGGTTTTTGAGGTCGCGTTGGCAAAATAGCGGTTGGATACCTGATTGAAGATAAGGAGCAGCAAAACAGGGTGGAGAATGGATTGAATAATGATTTGTTGAGAACTATAGCTCGCCATATCGCTATACACCATGATCAGCGAAGCGGCCGCAAGTACAATAGCCAGCCAACGGGCAGAACGGTTGCCTGAAAGCAGGCCGACAGCAATAAATACCGGTAAGGAAAGGAGGATGAAGTATAGAGGCATAGACAGCCACCAAGGCAGGAAAGGGAATGCCAAGGCTGCAACCTCTATCAGTAAATCGCCCGAATAAATCGCAAGAGCAACAGTGGTAAAACAGACAAGGGCAGTTAGGATGAAATAGAGAACGGTGGCGATGGTAACAGGGACTGGACGTTTCATGTAATAAAAGCCTTGGATAGAATATCGTGGATCAGGATTAAAATCGGTATCGGCCAAACCTTGTTATTGAAGGCGATGGCCGTCTGAAAGCAGGCTATTCGTCTTTCTCAAATGAAGAAAGCTTGATAATGGCAGGCTGGAAGACTGCAACCAAATAGATCATGATAGGGAGGATAAGATACGTAAAAGGAATATCTGCGCGCAATAGTGCAATTAGAAAGGCAAGGTATAAGGTCAGCAGGGCAAGGAAAATAACGCTCTTTTTCCATGTCGCTTGGCGGATTTCTTTTGCAGTCGGCTGCTTATAGCGGACTTTTTTGTGGCAGGTCGGGCACTCTTTAATGCTTTTCAGTCCTTTGAATGCACTACCCCGAATCGGATTGGAGCAATGCGGACAAGAGAATGGGGACGGTTTCATTATTTTTTTATCGGGCTGGATAAGGCATTGCCCATCCGGAAAAGCGGGTTGGATGGGCAACGTATATGTTTATTCGTCTTTTTCAAAAGATGAAAGTTTGTTTTGAATCGGGATAATGTAGTAGACGAGAAAGCCTATAACTAATGCCGTACTGATATATGGGGGGAATGTACCAAACAGGCTGATCATTATTGCCGCTACGATGCAGACAACGACTACAAAAATAGCGAAAGGTTTCAGCAAAGCTTTGAAATATTCGCCAACAGGAGGCTTTTTGAATTTGACTTTTTTATGGCAGGAAGGGCATTCTTTGACTGCGGCCAAACCTTTAACCAATCCGCCTTGGATCGGGGCATGGCAGTGTGGGCAGGGGAGTGAAGGATTAAGATTGTTCATCGTGTTCAACCTGACTTAGGGTTTGGAAAGGTGGTATCGATATTGCCGATACCACCGCTATTTATCGGAAACAATAGGCTTATTGGGCGTATTTTTTGCTTAAAGCTTCGGCTGCTTTTTGTAATTCTTGATTGGCTGTACGCAGGGTTTCTTGCAATTTTTGAGATTTGTCTTGGAAATCTTTGGCAAATTTGACTGCTTCTTTATCTTTACTATCGATAGTCAGTTCAGTAGCATACTTGCTTCCATAAATCATAAACTCATTAATTGTACTGTTGACTTGCACAGTTCGATCTAAAACTGCTTTGATTTCAGGATCTTTGATATCAATAGCAGCTGCACTTTGATGGAATTGTTCCAGTGCGGCAGTCAGTTTTTTTATCTGCTCGATAGTCTCGGCTTCTTTATTCTGTCTAGCCAACTGTTGCAATTCTTGACCTATTCGACCAATTTTTTGAGCTTCCTCACCAGTAATGAAGTTATTGAATTTTTGCAATTCGGCAAGACCGTCTGGAGATTTTTTATCGGAAATAACGATAGGCTCGGCCAGCTTAGGATCTGCTTCAGGGAATTCGCTCAGGGCTTTTTCGTATTTGTTGGCCGGGCTTGATTCGCTTTGGGCAACTTGTTCTGCCGGTTTGTCGCTGCTACCTTTATTGCCGGAGTCGCCGCAAGCTGCCAGTAGGGAAGCGGTCAAGATTAGCATACCGAATTTGTTTAATACGTTCATATTAGGATTCCTTCTTAAGTTAGGGGAAAATTGGGGGAAATTTGTTTTTATTGATGAGCGTAGACAATTATTTGTACTTTTGTTCTATTTTATTACAAATTTGTTTATTTTTCATAAATTAGGTTAAGTGGTATGTTTTTGGAATTAAACGGCAAAGATGGATGGTTATAAATTTTTGAATGTATAATGAAATTAACAAGGGTAATAAGGTTGGCTATGCTGTTTTGAACTAAAGTAGATTTTTTTATTAAGATATTGTTGGTTGATGTGATAGGAATAAAAAAGGCCGTCTGAAACAATAAAGTTTCAGACGGCCTTTTTTATTGGCTGGAATTAGTTGCCCAAGTCGAATGCTTTATGCAGAACGCGGGTGGCCAGTTCCATGTATTTTTCGTCAATCAGGACGGATACTTTGATTTCGGAAGTTGAAATCATTTGGATGTTGATGCCTTCTTCTGCGAGGGTACGGAAGATTTTGGCGGCTACGCCGACGTGTGAACGCATACCCAAGCCGACTGCGGAGACTTTGCATACAGTGTCGTCGCCGTCGATGCAGGCGGCGCCGATGCTGTCTTGGCGTTGTTGCAGGAGTTCGATGGTTTGTTTGTAGTCGCCGCGTGGAACGGTGAAGGAGAAGTCGGTTGTGCCTTCGCTGCCGACATTTTGGATGATCATGTCGACTTCGATGTTGGCATCGGCAACTGCGCCGAGGATTTGGTAGGCAACGCCGGGTTTGTCGGGTACGCCGCGTACGTTGATACGGGCTTGGTTTTTGTCGAATGCGATACCGGTTACGGCTGCTCTTTCCATGTTGTCGTCCTCTTCAAAGGTAATCAGGGTGCCGTTGCCGCCATCTTGCAGGCTGCTGAGTACGCGCAGGCGCACTTTGTATTTTCCGGCGAATTCTACGGAGCGGATTTGTAAAACTTTTGAGCCGAGGCTGGCCAGTTCGATCATTTCTTCAAAAGTGATCGTGTCCATGCGGCGCGCTTCGGGTACGACGCGCGGGTCGGTGGTGTAAACACCGTCCACGTCGGTGTAAATTTGGCATTCGTCGGCTTTGAGGGCTGCGGCGATGGCAACGGCGGAGGTGTCCGAACCGCCACGGCCGAGGGTTGAGATATTGCCTTCGCTGCTGATGCCTTGGAAACCGGCTACGATAACGACTTTACCGTCGGCCAAATCAGCACGCATTCTTTCGTCGTCGATATTTTCGATGCGGGCTTTGGTGTGGGAAGTGTCGGTTTGGAGGGCGACTTGCCAGCCGGTGTAGCTCTTGGCGTCAACGCCGATGTCTTTCAGAGCCATGGCCAGCAGGCCGATGGTCACTTGTTCGCCGGTAGCGAGAACGACGTCGAGTTCGCGCGGATCGGGATGCTCTTGCATTTCGTGCGCCAGTGCGACCAGTCGGTTGGTTTCGCCGCTCATGGCGGATACGACGACTACGATGTCGTGTCCTTCGGCGCGGGCTTTGGCGACACGTTTGGCTACGTTTTTGATGCGTTCGGGCGAGCCTACTGATGTGCCGCCGTATTTATGTACGATTAACGCCATGTTTCGTGCTTTCTTGTGGGGGTTGTCGGGCAGCTTGGTTTGCTGGAAAAAGGGTTATTATTACTATTTTTTACATGGAATTCAAGGATGGAACGCGCTTTTTTGAGTAAATACGCATAAAAGGGTTTGGTTAAAAAAGGCCGTCTGAAAGTTTTCAGACGGCCTTGCTGATTATCGGGTCAAAAGGGCTGCCTGCTGGTATTGAACCAATTCGGCAATGCCTTTGTGCGCGAGGGCAATGAGTTTGCCCAATTCTTCGATGCTGAACGGTGCGCCTTCGGCCGTGCCTTGGATTTCGATGATTTTGCCGGAAGCGGTCATGATGATGTTAACGTCGCTGTCGCAGCCTGAATCTTCGGGATAGTCTAAGTCCAAAAGCGGTACACCGCCCACCACGCCGGCGGAAACGGCGGCAACGGCTTCACGGATGGGGTTTTCGCTGATAAGGCCGTCTGAAAGGAGTTTGTCTACGGCGATTTGCAGGGCAACGTAGGCACCGGTAATGGAGGCGGTACGCGTGCCGCCGTCGGCTTGGATGACGTCGCAGTCAATCAGGATTTGGCGTTCACCGAGTTTTTCCATATCGACGACGGCGCGCAGCGAGCGGCCGATCAGGCGTTGGATTTCTTGTGTGCGGCCTGACTGTTTGCCCGCGGCGGCTTCACGGCGCATACGGGAGGCAGTGGACGCCGGCAACATGCCGTATTCGGCCGTTACCCAGCCTTGTTCTTTACCGCGTAGGAAGGGTGGGACATTTTCGTCGATGGAGGCGGTGCAAATCACTTTGGTGTTGCCACACTCGATAAGGCAGGAGCCGTCGGCGTGGGGGAGGAAATTGGGGGTAATTTTGATGTCGCGCAGGCTGTCGGCGGCGCGGTCGGTGCGGGTGTAGTCGCTCATGATGATCCTTTTGGGCGGAATGAAAAATAGGTTGCCTTGAATTATAGAGGAATTTGGCATCAAAGGCCGTCTGAAAATCGTCGGTCGGGTGTGTTATAGTATCCGTACTTTCACTCGTATTTGGAAACGGAGTAAAACCATGGCTACAAGACGAACTATTCAAATCCACAGCATGACCGGCTTTGCCAATGCCGCAGGCGAATGCGGCGGCAAGCGGGTTAATTTGGAAATCCGCGCGGTCAACCATCGTTATTTGGATGTCCAATTCCGTATGCCGGAAGAGTTGCGTTATTTGGAAGGCGCATTGCGCGAACAGATTGCCGCGGCTGTGGCACGCGGTAAATTGGAGTGCCGCGTCCAGCTGCAAGATGCGGCTTCGGGCGGGCAGACTTTGGAAGTCAATCAGGATTTGGTCTCACAGCTGGCGCATTTGAACAAAGAATGGCGCAAGGAACACAATTTCGGCAAGCTGAGCGTGGCCGACGTTTTGCGTTTCCCCGGCGTTTTGGCAGGCCAGAGCGAAGACTCCGAGGCTTTGGCGAAAGGTATCAAAGATTTATTGACCAGCGCTTTGAAAGAGTTCACAGCCGCCCGCAAACGCGAAGGCAAAAAACTGGGCGAACACCTGCTGCAACGTCTGGACGGCATGGAAGAGATTGTGGACGCTTTGAACGAATTGTTCCCAAGCCTTCTGCAAGCGCATATGGACAAAGTCAAAACCCGTTTGGCCGAAGCCGTCGGCAATATCGACAACGACCGCTTGCAACAAGAATTTGCTTTGTTCATCCAAAAATCCGATGTGGATGAGGAATTCAGCCGTTTGCGCACCCATATCGCCGAAGTGCGCCGCATCGTTACCGAAGGCAAGGGCAGCGTAGGCAAACGTTTGGATTTCTTGATGCAGGAACTTAACCGCGAGGCCAATACATTGGGCAGCAAAGCCATTGCTGCCGAATGCACGCAAGCGTCGGTTGAACTGAAAGTCTTAATCGAACAAATGCGCGAACAGGTTCAAAATATCGAATAAATCGATAACGAACGGATAAAACAAGGCCGTCTGAAAAGTTTCAGACGGCCTTTGTGTTGATATTGGGTGGAGTCAGTGTGGTTTGTTTTTAAACATTATTGGATGATGGATTTCCTGTTTCGTTACTGTCATTGCGCTAAAGAGTTAACATGTGTTAAATTATGGCAATTATTGTCATGATAGAAACATACAAAGGAGTAAAAACATGAACTTTTTGACCGCTATCAGTCGGCAAATGACCCGCTTCACCGCCTTGATTATCGTCCTTGCCTCCATTATCGCCTTTATCGAACCTGCCACTTTTTCGTGGGTAAAAGGCGATACGCAAGTCGTCGTACTCGGCATCATCATGCTCGGCATGGGCATGACTTTGGGTAAAGAAGATTATCAAATTCTGGCACAACGTCCGCTCGATATTTTTATCGGCGCAATCGCCCAATACACGATTATGCCCCTGCTCGCTATCGGTATTGCCAAAGCCTTTGACCTTTCGCCCGGATTGACGCTGGGTTTGGTTTTGGTCGGTACCTGCCCGGGCGGCGTTTCGTCCAATATCATGAGTTTTTTGGCTAAAGGCGATGTCGCCTTTTCGGTCGGCATGACCACTGTTTCCACCGTCCTCGCGCCTGTGATGACGCCGTTGTGGATGACTTATTTAGTTGGTCAAACCGTCGAAATGGACGGCTGGGGTATGTTCAAATTTATGCTGCTCGTTACCCTGTTGCCTGTCGTTATCGGTTCTGCCGCCAATATCTTGCTACATAAAAAACACTGGTTTGAAGACGTGCGCGCGATTATGCCGGCTGTTGCCGTTGTCGCATTTGCCTGTATTGTCGGCGGCGTTGCTGCCGTTCACGGCCATCGTTTCGCCGAGTCCGCCTTCGTTATGGTACTCGCCATCGCTGCCCACAACATCGGCGGCTACATCCTCGGCTATTACAGTGGCGCGCTGACCGGCATGAACACCGCCAAAAAACGCACCCTTGCCATCGAAGTCGGTGTACAAAATGCCGGACTTGCCACTGGTTTGAGCGCTAAATTCTTCCCCGGTAATGCCGAGTCTGCCGTTGCCGCCGCCGTTGCCTGCGTTTGGCACTCTGTATCGGGAACGGTTTTGGGTAACTTGTTTGCCTGGTGGGACAAGCGTAAGCAATAAGCTGTAAACATTGCCAGATAACAAAAGGCCGTCTGAAACGTTTCAGACGGCCTTTTGATTGCCTTTTATCAATGCGCTTTATGCGTCGTGCTGTACACGATTTTGTCCGTTAAAGCCATGGCGAGGGCGGAAATCAGGAAACAGATGTGGGTAATACATTGCCACATGATTTGTTTTTCCGACAGATTGGCGGCGTTGAGGAAGGTTTGCAGCAGATGGATGGAGGAAATGCTTATGATGGACATCGACAGCTTAACCTTCAAAACCGAAGCATTGACATGACTGAGCCATTCGGGCTGGTCGGGATGTTCTTCAACGTGCAGGCGGGAAACGAAGGTCTCGTAGCCGCCGACAATCACCATGGTCAGCAGGTTGGCAATCATCACGACATCAATCAGGTTCAATACGGCGATCATGATGGTGTTCTCATCCATGATGCTGAAATTGGATACCAAGTGCCACAAGGATTTGAGGAACTTACAGGCATAAATGACTTGGGCGATAATCAAGCCTATATAAATCGGCAGTTGCAGCCAGCGGCTGGCGAAAATGAAATGCGCGAAGATGCCCATTCGGTCGTGGGCTGTGCGTTTGGTCGGGGTGGAATGTTCCATAGAATGTGTTGTGTGTAGGAAAGATAAGGGGCGGCATTTTAATGGAAAAATTTTCAAGCTGCAATTTGAGTGGCTGAATTTAAAAAGAAAGGCCGTCTGAAAACAGGATATTGTTTCTTGTTTTCAGACGGCCTTGTAGGTTGTCAGGATAGGCAAATACGCGCAAAATCGCTTTGCTTTTTAGAGATGGACATTATGCTTGCAGATTCGTTTTTTTATTATCTGGTATTGGTCGGCTTTGCTGCAGGGCTGATGGATGCGGCGGTTGGCGGCGGAGGGCTGTTGCAGATTCCCGGATTGTTCAACCTATTGTCAAACGCCACGCCTGTGGCTTCGGTGATGGGTGTCAATAAATTTGCTTCCTGCTGCGGCACGCTGACTGCGACGGGGCAATACCTGCGCCGAATTCCTGTGCCGTGGAAAATGCTGCTGCCTGCCGCGGCGTTGGCATTTGCCGCTTCATATTTGGGCGCGAAAACGGTGGTGTATTTCCCCGTGCAATACATGAAACCGGCAATGCTGGTCATCATGATTGCCATGTGCCTGTACACTTTTTTGAAAAAAGACTTGGGGCAGACGGTGCGCACTGAAAAGCTGACGCGCCGCGAAACTTTATGGGGCTTGTTTTTCGGCGCATTAATCGGGTTTTACGACGGCGTGTTCGGGCCGGGAACGGGCAGCTTGTTGGCTTTTGTGTTTGTCCGCTTTTACGGCTATGATTTTTTATCGGCGAACGCTTCGGCAAAGGTCATCAATTCGACCACTAATCTTGCCGCGCTGACGTTTTTTATCCCGCAAGGCCATGTCGTGTGGGCATGGGCGATACCGTTGGCGGTAGCGAATTTATGCGGCGGCGTGGTCGGCGTGCGCTTGGCAATACGCGGCGGAACCAAGCTGCTACGTTACGGATTTATGTTGCTGCTGTGTCTGACCATTGGGAAGTTTGCTTGGGATTTATTGGGTTGATATCGAATGAAAAAAAGGCCGTCTGAATGTTTCAGACGGCCTTTGCGTTTTACAGTTTAACCGAATGCTCGCGCGTTTCGTGGAACACGATGTCCGGCCAGCGTTCTTGCGTCAGATTCAGGTTGACGCGGTTAGGCGCGAGGTAGGCGAGGTTGCCGCCAGCATCTATCGACAGATTGCCTGCATTGGCTTTTTCAAATTCCGCCAGTTTTTTCTTGTCTTCGCACGATACCCAGCGCGCCGACCAGATGGATGCGCTGTCAAACACGGCCTCTACGCCGTATTCGTTGGCCAGTCGCGAGGTAACGACTTCAAACTGCAACACGCCGACCGCGCCCAAAATCAAATCCGCGCCGCTCATCGGTTTGAAAACCTGTACCGCGCCTTCCTCGCCAAGCTGTTGCAAGCCTTTTTGCAGTTGTTTGATTTTCAGTGGGTTTTTGATGCGTACGCTGCGGAACAGTTCGGGCGCGAAGAATGGGATGCCGGTGAACGCCAGTTGTTCGCCTTCGGAGAAGCTGTCGCCGATTTGGATGTTGCCGTGGTTCGGGATACCGATGATGTCGCCGGCGTAGGCTTCTTCCACCAGCTCACGGTCGTGCGACATGAAGGTTACTACGCTGGAGGCGGCGATTTCGCGGTTGATGCGCAGGTGTTTCATCTTCATGCCGCGCTCGAATTTACCGGAGCAGACGCGTAAGAAGGCGATACGGTCGCGGTGTTTCGGGTCCATATTGGCTTGGATTTTGAAGATAAATCCGGAGAACTTAGGTTCGTCAGGCTCAACCATGCGTACGGTCGCATCACGCGGTTTCGGCGCAGGCGCCCATTCAATCAATGAATTGAGGATTTCCTGAATACCGAAGTTGTTAATCGCCGAGCCGAAGAACACGGGCGTTAGTTCGCCGGCGAGGAATTCGTCGAGATTAAATTCGTTGGAAGCCGCCTGCACCAATTCGATTTCGTCGCGCAGCTGCTGGATTTCCAGCGGAAAGCGTTGTTCCAATTCGGGATTATCGATGCCTTTGATGATGTCGAACTCGTGCGGCAGACGTTCGCCGCCGGCTTCGAAGAGATAGATTTCGTCGTTCAGGATGTGGTACACGCCCTTGAAGTTTTTGCCCATACCGATCGGCCAAGTAACGGGCGCGCAGCGGATTTGCAGGATGTTTTCCACTTCGTCCAGCAATTCCAACGAATCGCGTACTTCGCGGTCGTATTTGTTCATGAACGTGACAATCGGCGTATTGCGCAGGCGGCAGACGTTCAAGAGTTTGATGGTTTGCGCTTCCACACCTTTTGCCGCGTCGATGACCATCAAGGCGCTGTCCACGGCGGTCAATACGCGGTAGGTATCTTCGGAGAAGTCTTGGTGTCCCGGCGTGTCTAAGAGGTTGACGGTATGGTCTTTGTAGTCGAATTGCATTACGGATGAGGCCACGGAAATGCCGCGCTGCTTCTCGATGTCCATCCAGTCGGAGGTGGCGAATTTGCCGGTTTTCTTGCCTTTTACCGTACCCGCGCTTTGAATCGCACCTGAAAACAGCAAGAGTTTTTCGGTCAGCGTGGTTTTACCCGCGTCAGGGTGGGAGATGATGGCAAACGTGCGGCGGCGGCGCACTTGGTCGAGGATTTCTTGGGACATGGTTTTCTTTGCAAAAAGTTTCAGGCCGCTTTTTCAGACGGCCTGAAGGATATGGGTGTTGGAAAACAGGCTAAAATAAGGGCGTGTGCAACACGCCCTGCAATAGATTGAAAGATGAGGAATTGTACAAAAAAATGCTTGATAATTCAATGTTTGTACCAAAACAAAGGCCGTCTGAAAAGTTTCAGACGGCCTTTGTTTATGAATCGATGATTAAATATCCATCGGTTTCCATTCTGCGCCTTTCACCGGCGGCAGCCATGATTGCGTACCGCTGGAGGCAAATCCCCACAAGGTGTCAGGGAGGCCGTAATGGTCGGCGCGCGTCGGGTCGAGTTGCGTTTCGATTTCATCTTCGCGGCCTTCACGGATTTGCGTGGCGATGTACGGATTAATCATCACGGTTTTGCCCAATGCGATAAATTTCGCCCAGCCGGTTTCATAGGCGGCCAAAATTTGGTCGGCGGTAAACAGGTTGCCCACGCCGATAAGAGGCAGTTTGCCGTTGATGCGTTCGTGGATAAACTGCATACGGGTTTGGGAGGTATCGCCGCCGCGACGGATTTTTTTATCAAATTCCCACAGGGAAACGTGCAGATATTGCAGCGGTTTTTGTACCAATGCGTCAATCAATGCGCCGGTTTCGGTCATGGTTAAGCCGTCATCGCCCGGTTCTTCAGGGGAGAAGCGGTAGCCGATAATGAAGTCGTCGCGCTGGTGTTTTTCACGGACGGCAACCACGGCATCAATAACGGCCAGCGGGAAGCGCATTCTGTTTTCCAGACTGCCGCCCCATTGGTCGTTGCGGCGGTTACTTTGGGCAGAGTAAAACTGTTGGATTAAATAGCCGTTCGCGCCGTGGATTTCCACGCCGTCAAAACCGGCACGAAGCGCCAAATCGGCGGCTTGCGCATAAGAGGCGATGAGTGCCTCGACTTCTTCTGCTGTCGCTTCGCGTGCGTGTTCGGCTTCGCTGGCGGAGGCGCTGATTTTGTCGAGACCGTCCAAAAGGTCATCAATGGCTTTGGAACCGCCGTGATGGATTTGCAAAATTGCTTTTGCGCCTTGCTGTTGCAGGATTTGTGCGGTTTCTTTCAGGCTGTCGAGGCAGTGTTCGCCTGTGGCTTCAGGTTGGCCGTGAAAGGCTTTGCCGTCTTTTTGAACCAAAGTGGCGGCAGTGATAAACATGCCCATATCGCCTGCGCGGTTGTTGAGGAAGGTACGCTCTTGGTCGCTGATTAAACCGTCGGCTTGTGAGCCGAAATGGGTCATGGGGGCGACGACAAGGCGGTTTTTGATGGTTACGCCGTTATTGAGGGTGTATGTTTGGAAGAGTGGGGCGTATTTTGGATTCATGAGATTTTGCTCTTGATAAGTGAATGGTTGGCAGAGAATTGGGTCATTCGGGAAATTATCAAGTAAACAGGCCGTCTGAAAAGTTTCAGACGGCCTGTTTATTCTTTAAGCCTTAGGATTAAAGATTAGGATTAACAATGATTTTTACTGCGGATTCGTTGTTGTGGATTAAGCGCTCGAAGCCTTCGGAAATCAATTCGTCCAGTTTGATGCGTTGGGTGATGAAAGGCTCAAGGTTGATTTTGCCTTCTTCAACCAATTTGATGGTTTCGGCGTGGTCGTTGCAGTAGGCGATGGTGCCGCGCACGTCCAGCTCTTTCATCACAACGCTGTGGACGTTGATGGTAGCGGGGTGGCTCCAAATGGATACGATGACGACTTTCGCAGTCGGACGGCATGCTTCGACCATGGTGTCCAGCACTTTGTTCACGCTGGTGCATTCGAATGCGACGTCTACGCCTTCGCCGTTGGTCAGTTTTTTCACTTCTTCAACGACATCGACTTCGGATGGGTCGAGGATGTAGTCGGCCACGCCGGCTTCGCGTGCTTTGTCTTTACGTGCTTTGCTCAATTCGGTGATGATGACTTTGATGCCTTTGGCTTTCAGTACGGCAGCCAACAGCAAACCGATTGGACCTGCGCCGCCGACCAATGCGACATCGCCTTCTTTCGCGCCACTGCGTACATAAGCATGGTGGCCGACAGACAGAGGCTCAATCAAAGCAGCTTGGTCTAATGGGATTTTGTCGGAAATAGGGTGTACCCAACGGCGTTTGACGGCAATTTTTTCAGACAGACCGCCACCGCAGCCGCCCAAGCCGATGAAGTTCATATCTTTGGAGAGGTGGTAGTTGCTGCCTTCGCCGGTCGGTACGTCGTCGCGGATGATGTAGGGTTCGACAACAACGTGTTGGCCGACTTTGATGTCGTCCACGCCTTCACCTACGGCATAAACCACGCCAGAGAACTCGTGACCCATGGTAACTGGCGCAGATTCGCCGGAGATTGGGTGCGGATGGCCGCAAGGCGGAATGAAAATCGGGCCTTCCATGAATTCATGCAGGTCGGTACCGCAGATACCGCACCACGCAACATTGATGCCGACAGTACCCGGAGCTACGGTTGGCTCTGGAATGTCTTCGATGCGGATGTCGCCTTTGTTGTAAAAACGTGCTGCTTTCATTGTAACGCTCCTTTTTTTAAAGTGGAGGCCGTCTGAAAAAGACGGTCAATTAGGGAAAGGGAAGCAGTGTGGCGTGTGAAATGTTTTTATTGATATGTTTTATGTTTGTTATTTTACTACTGATAATATGGAAATGGTTTGTCTTTGCTCAAATTAAAGTTTGTAAATGAAAAAAAGGCCGTCTGAAATGGATAATCTGTTTTCAGACGGCCTGGGGCAATAGTTTGAATGCGTTATGGTGTAGGATTATTACTTTTGCCGCGCTTCAGATGCTTTTGGTAGGCGATGACGTAGTCGGCCTTGCTTAAGCCCGCCAATACGCGGATGTGGGCGGCGGCGGATTTAGACATGGATTCCAAGGTATATCCGCCCTCCAGTACGGAAACAACACGTCCTTGACAGCTTGCCGTTGCTTGGACGATTTTGTGCGTCAGCCAGGCAAAGTCGGCTTCATGCAGGTTCAGACGGCCTGTTTCGTCTTGTTTATGCCCGTCAAAACCTGCCGAAAGCAACACCAACTCGGGGCGAAAGGCCGTGAGCTTGGGCAGCCATTGTTCGCGGATGGTCGTGCGGAAGATACGGCTGCCTGTGCCTGGTTTGAGGGGCGTATGCAGCATATTCTTATTGCCGGCGTATTGTTCCGCCTGAGGGAAGGGAAAGATGTCGGTTTCAAACAGGTTGAAAAACATCACGCGCGGATCGTCTTGGAGAATCTCCGCCGTACCGTCGCCGAAGTGGACGTCGAAATCGATGACGGCGATGCGTTGCAAGCGGTATTGGGCAATGGCGTGCATCACGCCGGCGGCAACGTTGTTGATCAGGCAAAATCCGCCGGCGCTGTTGCTGTGGGCATGGTGGCCTGGCGGGCGGATGGCGCAAAAAGCATGCCAGGCTTTTTTATTCATCACCATATCGACTGCTTTGACAACGGCTCCGGCCGCAAAACGGGCGGCTTGGAGGGAGTCGTGGCAGATGACGGTATCGTCGTCGATACGGTGGATTTTACCGGGGAGCGGCTGGGCGGCTTCCAACTCGTGCAGATAGTTGCGCGAGTGGACCAATGCCAGCTGCGCATCTTTGATTTCCGGTGCTTCGGTGGTTTGCAGGCGACGCCAAATGCCTTCTTGTTTTAAGGCGGTTTGAATGGCGCTGATGCGTTCGGGCCTGTCGGGATGGTTGGACCCCGGCTGGTGCTGTAGGAATATCGGATGCGAAATCCATACGGTGCGGGCGTTTTTGCCAAACAAACGGCGTAGGCGGGTGCTGATGCGCCAAAGGATTTTTTTGAACATGGAACAGTATGTGTCGGACAAGTCGTAAAGACTGCTAAATATGGTTAATAAATACGGAAATACTTGGAAATTTTTCAGACGGCCTTTAGAATAGCTCAATTTTGCAGTCCAACCAATGTGTTTGATTGCAGTGTGCAGTTTTTTACTTAATCTAAAACTTGAAAGAACGGATATATTATGAATCAAGCAGTGGCTCAATTTGCCCCTTTAGTGCTGATCATGGTGGTGTTCTACTTCCTGATTATGCGTCCTCAACAAAAGAAATTCAAAGCGCACCAAGCGATGTTGGCCGCTTTGAAAGTCGGCGATAAAGTCGTTTTGGCGGCAGGTTTCAAAGGCCGTGTGACCAAAGTCGGCGAGCAATTCTACACTGTCGACATCGGTCAAGGTGCGAAAATCGAAGTGGAAGTTGAGCGCAACGCGATTGCCGCGAAAGCCGAATAATCCGTTTTTTTGCAAAAAGCCGCCTCATTTTCCGAGCGCGGCTGTTTGCCTTTATAAATAAAGCAAAGGTTTACCATGAACCGTTATCCTTTATGGAAATACCTGCTGATTGCGTTCACGATTGTGGTTGCGGCTGTTTACTCGCTGCCCAACCTTTTCGGTGAAACGCCTGCCGTACAGGTATCGACCAACCGACAAGCCATCGTGATCAACGATCAAACCCAGTCCAAAGTGGATGCCGCGCTGAAACAGGCAGGTATTCAGACTGATGGTATGTTCATCGTCGACAACTCGCTGAAAGTGCGTTTCAAAGATACCGAAACGCAACTGAAAGCGCGCGACGTCATCGAAAATACTTTGGGCGAGGGCTATATTACCGCGCTAAACCTGTTGGCAGACAGCCCTGAGTGGATGGCAAAAATCAAAGCCAATCCGATGTTCCTGGGTCTGGACTTGCGCGGCGGCGTGCATTTCACCATGCAGGTGGACATGAAAGCCGCGATGCAGAAAACGTTTGAACGTTATTCCGGCGACATCCGCCGCGAATTGCGCCGCGAGAAAATCCGTACCGGCACGGTGCATCAGACTGAAAACGGTCTGACCGTGCCTTTGCAAGATGCTGCCGATGTACAAAAAGCCTTGCCTCAGTTGCAAAAATTGTTCCCTGAAGCCACGCTGCTGCCGGACGGCAACAATATCGTGCTGACTTTGTCTGAAGAGGCAATCAATAAAGTACGTTCTGATGCGGTTAAACAAAACATCAATACGTTGCACAACCGTGTGAACGAATTGGGCGTAGCCGAACCGGTTATCCAACAATCCGGCCTTGACCGCATTGTCGTACAGCTGCCGGGCGTGCAAGATACTGCCAAAGCCAAAGATATTATCGGCCGTACCGCGACTTTGGAAGTGCGCATGGTGGAAGACGACCCGATCAAACTGCAAGAAGCTTTGAACGGCAATGTACCGACCGGTTACGAATTGCTGTCAAGCGGTGGCGATCATCCGGAGACCATCTTGGTCAACAAACAAGTTGAACTGACCGGCGACAACATCAACGACGCGCAACCTAGCTTTGACCAAATGGGCGCTCCTGCTGTGAGCCTGAGCTTGGACAGCGCAGGTGGCAGCATTTTTGGCGAATTGACTTCGGCCAATGTGGGTAAACGTATGGCTATGGTGTTGATCGACCAAGGTAAATCCGAAGTCGTTACCGCGCCAGTCATCCGTGCCGCCATTACCGGCGGCCGCGTGGAGATTTCCGGCAGCATGACGACAGCCGAAGCCAACGATACTTCATTGTTGCTGCGCGCCGGTTCGCTGGCCGCACCGATGCAGATTGTCGAAGAACGTACCATCGGCCCGTCTTTGGGTAAAGAAAACATTGAAAAAGGTTTCCACTCTACCTTGTGGGGCTTTGCCGCTGTTGCTGCATTCATGGTGATTTACTACCGCTTGATGGGTTTCTTCTCTACCATTGCCTTGAGTACCAATATCTTGTTTTTGGTGGGTATTTTGTCTGCCATGCAGGCAACGCTGACCTTGCCGGGTATTGCCGCCTTGGCCTTGACCTTGGGTATGGCGATTGACTCCAACGTGTTGATTAATGAACGTATCCGTGAGGAACTGCGTGCCGGTGTCGCACCGCAGCAGGCCATCAACCTCGGTTTCCAACACGCTTGGGCAACCATTGTAGACTCCAACTTGACCTCCCTGATTGCCGGTATCGCTTTGTTGGTATTCGGTTCCGGCCCAGTACGCGGTTTTGCGGTTGTACACTGTATCGGTATTCTGACTTCGATGTATTCATCCGTGGTCGTGTTCCGTGCTTTGGTCAACCTGTGGTACGGCCGCCGTCGCAAATTGCAAAATATTTCCATCGGTTCGGTATGGAAGCCGAAAGCTGAAATGGCAGAAGGCAAGGAGTAAAACATGGAATTATTTAAAATCAAACGCGATATTCCGTTTATGAGCTACGGCAAACTGACGACTTTTATTTCGTTGGTTACGTTTATCGCCGCCGTGTTCTTTTTGGTAACCAAAGGCCTGAATTTCTCCGTCGAATTTACCGGCGGTACGGTGATGGAAGTCCAATATCAGCAGGGCGTTGATGTGAATAAAACACGCGAACGCCTCGATACGCTGAAAATGGGCGATGTACAGGTTCAGGCATTGGGTACGAACAAGCACATCATGATCCGCCTGCCGAACAAAGAAGGCGTAACGTCTGCCCAGCTGTCCAACCAAGTGATGGATTTGCTGAAAAAAGACAATCCTGACGTTACCTTGCGCCAAGTCGAATTCATCGGCCCTCAGGTTGGCGAAGAATTGGTTACCAATGGTTTGATGGCATTGGGCTTCGTGGTGGCAGGTATTATTATTTACTTGTCCATGCGTTTTGAGTGGCGTTTTGCAGTGTCCGCGATTATTGCGAATATGCACGATATCGTGATTATTCTCGGCTGTTTCGCCTTCTTCCAATGGGAATTCTCACTAACTGTTTTGGCAGGTATCTTGGCAGTTTTGGGTTATTCCGTGAACGAATCTGTGGTTGTATTTGACCGTATTCGTGAAAACTTCCGTAAGCCGCATATGCGCGGCCATACTGTGCCGGAAGTCATCGACAACGCGATTACTGCAACCATGAGCCGTACCATCATTACCCACGGTTCGACCGAGGCAATGGTTGTTTCTATGCTGGTGTTCGGCGGTGCAGCCTTGCACGGTTTCTCTATGGCGCTGACCATCGGTATCGTATTCGGTATTTACTCTTCCGTATTGGTTGCCAGCCCGCTCTTGCTGATGTTTGGCTTGAGTCGTGAGAACATTGCCAAAGAAGTTAAGAAAAAAGAAGAAGTTGTAGTTTAATCGCTGCAATACTTCAATAAAGGCCGTCTGAAAATTGATTGAATCAGTTTTCAGACGGCCTTTTGTATTTAAATTTCAGAATATTTTGTTTTAATGAAATAGGAGGGGATAAAAGTGAAATAAAAAGAAAAAATAGGAACAATATAATTTTGTGATGAATCAAGTTTATTGTCTGATATACCCTTAATTGCTTGTCAGTCCCAATATTTTAAAACATAATACTTTTGCCCCCGATGCTGGAGTTTTACTACAAGTACATGATTTGCAAAAAATCTGTCGGGTGTGCAGACCCTGCCAATCAACCTCAAAAAAGGAAGGCCAAGAATGAAAGTAACCAGTTTCGGCGAAGTGCTGTGGGACGATTTTCCAAACGGAAAGGTATTGGGTGGTGCACCCCTGAATGTTACCGTTCGTTTGCAGTCTTTGGGTATCGATACTGCCATCATAAGCCGTCGCGGCGATGATGCCGATGGCGAAGAATTGCTACGCCAGATTCAAAGTAAAAACGTCAATACTGATTATTTGCAGGTTTGTCACGAATGTGCGACCAGCTTGGTGAAAGTACACTTGGACAAGTGTGGCAGCGCGTCTTATGAGATTGTTTCCCCTTGCGCGTGGGACAGGATTGCGGTTGATGATGCGGCAATCAAACGTGTGGCAGAGTCTGATGCTTTCGTTTTTGGCAGCTTGGCAACCCGTGATGAAGTTTCGCGTAAAAGCTTGGCAGTTTTGCTGAAAGAAGCCAAATTCAAAATTTTTGACGTTAATCTGCGCAAGCCGCATTACGATATTGCCCGCTTGCTGGAGACCATGAAACAGTCCGATATGGTCAAACTCAACGATGATGAGTTGTATGAATTGTCTGCGGCTTATGGCTCTCCTTATCACAGTATCGAGCAGAATATCAGCTACCTTGTTGAGCTGACCGGCGTCAAAATCCTTTGCGTGACTTTGGGCAGTCATGGCGCGGTTTTGTATAAGGACGGCGAGTTGTACCGTCATTGCGGTTTCCGCGTCAAAGTGGTGGATACTGTCGGCTCAGGCGACAGCTTCCTTGCCGGTTTGACTTACAAACTGCTGAACAATGCGCCTCCTCAAGAAGCCATTGCTTTTGCTTGTGCGTTGGGCGCGTTGGTTGCTTCGAGTCATGGTGCGACGGCGGATATTTCTTTGGAAGAAATTGAAGCGTTTATGTATCCGGCTTGATGCTTCGATAATAGATATAAAAAGGCCGTCTGAAAACCTTCAGATTAGGTTTTCAGACGGCCATAGTGTTTTCAGGCTTTACCAATAAGTTGTAAAACATTCCAAGTTGGTATTTTTCGGACCGCCGCCTTCTTCGGTCGGCGAACCAATCATCATCAGACCGATGATTTTGTCTTTGTCGGCACACTCAAATGCTTCGCGCAACAATGGGCTGTTGACCCACATGCCCGTAATCCAAACATTGTCGAAGCCTTGAGCAGAAGCAGCCAGTTGTAAAGCATAGGCTGCGCAGCCGGCAGTCAGCATTTGCTCCCATTCAGGTTTGGGTTTTGCCACTTCACGGTTTGGCGTAAATGTAACGCCGATAATCATAGGTGCCATGTTGCCGACGCGTTCGGCTTTTTTCATGGCATCATCGCCGAAGTTGAGTTCGGTAACGGTCTTGCTCAACAGCTCGCGGAAACGTTGCAAGCCGGCCTCGCTTTGAATCACAGTAAAGCGGAAAGGGCGCATATTGCCGTGATCAGGAACTTGTGTTGCCGCTTGCAGCATTTGTTCCAGTTGCTCGGCATTGGGCGCCGGAGCAGTCAGTTTTTTGGAAGAGCGACGTGTGGTTAGGAGATTTAAGGCATCCATTTTTATTCTTTCTTGTGAATTCGAATGAGAATAATTATATAGCAGAACGATAAATAAATCAGCAAAGGACTAAGGCCGTCTGAATTAAGGTTTCAGACGGCCTTTGAGTTTTACAGGATACCGTTGTTTTGTGTATTTTCAGTAATCAGTGCTTTGCTGATTTCGTCGGCGGTGTAGCTCTTACCGTTTCCGAATACAAAGCTGTCGACATTATTGTTGGCAATGTCATGGATGGTCAGAGTATCGCCTGTATCTTTGATGGTTAAGACCCAATCATCGCCGGTTTTCAACTGTAAATCTTTCAGCGTCAACCCTTCTTTGAAGCGGACTTGGGTATCGCTGCCACCATACGGATTGAAGGTGTCGTTGCCGCTGTTTCTGCCAAACATGATAACGGTGTTGTCGGCACCCGGGTCGGTAATGGTATCGTTACCACCGGCCGTATCAACAATGTTGATGCCTCGGCCCAAAGTAATGGTTTCATCGCTGCGGTTGCCCCTGTATTCGACAACAGAAGTGTAACGCGACAAATCTAAATCGTTGTTGTCGCTATCGGCATGGATGGTGTGGTTAAAGTTGTTGTACACATCACGGTTGAGTTCTTCAACGGGTTGGCCGGTGTATTGGACGATGTTTTTGTTGTCGATCATGTGCGGGATAGACAGTTTGAAGTGGTTGATCAGCTCGCCCGTGCTGTATGAGGTATTGCCGTCAAACTGAAACTCGGAAATCGCACCATAAATACCGCTTTGGTTTTTGATGGTTAAAACATCGTCCGTGCCTTTAATGCGGATATGCCAAGTATCGCCATCCAACAGGGGGGGTGATACAAATTGGTTGCTGTCGGGTATGTCGGCAATCTCGGTTTTGTCGTAACCTTTTTCAACGGTAATTTCGAGGTCGTCAAGGGTAATGCCGCCGGTAAATTTCACGACGTTGGCGTTGAGTCTGTGTAGGCTTGCCTCGCTATCAAAACCGAAGTTGTAGTCGAAAATGGTGTCGTGTCCGTAACCTTTCCCGAAAACATAGGTGTCATTGTGTTCGCTGCCTTCCAGATAATCATTGCCTGCACCGCCGTCGAGTAAGTCTGCACCTACATGGGCATAAAGTTTGTCGTTACCGTTGCCACCATAAAGTTTATCGTCGGAATCCGGCTCAGTGCTGTAATAGGTTGCACTGTGTTCGCGCAAGATGTCATCGCCATCGTGGCCATAAAGGGTGTCATGGCCGTCGTTGCCGCTGTCGATTTCATTGTTGCCTGCATTACCATGCAAGATATCGTCGTCGTTTGTGCCGACGAGTTTAATGGTTTCGGCCTTCAGCGCTTGGAAGGCTTGTTGGAACTGCGCGGCGGTGTAGGTTTGGTCGTTGAGCTGGAAACGGTCGATGGAAATACTGCCATCCGCGCCGATTTGGTTTTGAATCAGGGCTGAACCTTGTTCCGAAGTAATTTCCCAGCTTTGGCTGCCATCATCGTTATGAATGGTCTTCAGGTTGAGCTTGGCATTATTCAGGCCGTCTGAAAACTTGAGGATATTAATGCCTTGGTTGTCGATAATGGTATCGTTGTCGCCGTAGATATAGGTATCGTTTCCGGCGCCGCCTTTCAGAATGTCTTTGCCGTTGCCGCCCACTAAAATGTCGTCGCCTGCATCACCGTTGATGAGATCGTTACCGTCGCCGCCATCTAGATAATCGTTGCCATCGCCGCCGTTTAGGTTGTCGTTGCCACCCATGCCGTAAACGGTATCATTACCGCGTCCGCTATTGAGGCGGTTGCGGCCTTCGTTACCGGTCAGGATGTTATTGCTGTTGTTACCGGCGGCAAAAATATTGGCCGAGCCGATCAAGGTAACATTTTCGACGTGGGTAGCGGCAGTATGGGAAATGCTGCTGAATACGGTATCTTCGCCGCCGCCAGCCTGTTCAATCACCACATCTTTTACATCATCAACGTAGTAAGTGTCATTTCCGTCCCCACCTTCCATAATGTCGGCACCGGCTTTGCCGTCGATAATATCATCGCCGGATGTTCCGATCAGATGGTCATTGCTGTCGCTGCCATCGATGGTCTGACCGCTTTCGGTATGCTCAGACAGGGAAATATTGAAATATTTGGCAAAGCTGTTTACATCCAGTTTTTGTGTACCGATGATGAATTGGGAGACTGCCGGTGTGGTACCGTTTTGAGTGTATTGGTTTTTGATGGTTAAAACGGCGTTGCTGTTTTTCACGGCAATCAGCCAGTCATGACCGCCGATTTCATTGTTTCGGACTTCAACGGTTAAATCGTTAAGGCTTAGGTCGGTATGGAAGCGGATGCTGTTGTGGCCTTGGTTGTCGATGATGGTGTCTTGCTCGCTTTGGGCAGAGAAAAGGTAGGTATCGTCGCCTTCGCCACCTTCAAGCACATCGTTGCCTGCTTCGCCATTGAGGGTATCACTGCCTGTTTCACCAAAAAGATGGTCGTTGCCTTCGCCGCCGTTGATGAAATCGTTGCCGCCGCCACCGTAAACAATGTCGTCACCGCGACCGCTGTTGAGGCGGTTGCGGCCTTCATTGCCGATGAGGATGTTGTTGCTGTTGTTGCCTGCGCCAAAAATGTTGGCCGTGTCGGTCAAAACAAGGTTTTTAACGTGGTTTGGAAGGGTATAGCTGACGTTGCTGTAAACCGTATCATCTTCGCCCTCTGGGTTTTCAATGATTTTATCGTCGTTGCGGGTTACATAATAAACGTCATCTCTCGAAGTACCTGTTGTTGCTTGTGCAAGGGGAGATGGCTGTAATTGCTCTAAATGTCGTAATTCAAATTGCGCATTGCGGATGCGCATTGCTTTTTCGATTGTCATGATATTTTCTTTAGATATTGATGAGAGTAACAAGGAAGTAAACGTATCCGGCATATTGCCGGTATTGCTTAATTTGTATTGTGTTTAGGCTGTATATACTAGTGCCGAAATTTGATAAAAACAACAGAAACGTTAAGATATGACAATATATAGAGAGCCTTATCATGCTTAGTTTGCCGTCTATTCTTTTGCCAAATGGCTTTGCCTTGTGCGGCTGTTTTGTTTCTTATATACCACACATCAATTTCAATAGTTTCAAACTATGAATGGTTGTAAAAAGACCGTCTGAAAAAAAGAAGCAGGTTTTGCATTGCAAAACCTGCTTCTTTTTTTCAGACGGCCTGTCTGATTACAGAGTACGGGCAACTTCGACGATGTCGAAACATTCGAGTTGGTCGCCTTCCATAATCTCATTGTAGCCTTTGAGCATCAGACCACATTCGAAGCCCATGCGGACTTCTTTGACGTCGTCTTTGTAGCGTTTCAAAGAAGACAGCTCGCCGGTATGGATAACCACGTTGTTGCGGATGAGGCGGACATGGGAATCGCGTTTGACCACGCCGTCGGTAACCATACAGCCTGCAATATTGCCGACTTTGGATACGCTGATAACCTGACGGATTTCGACCGTACCGGTGACTTGCTCTTTCTCTTCCGGAGAGAGCATACCACTCATGGCGGCTTTCACGTCGTCGATGGCATCATAAATGATGTTGTAGTAACGGATTTCCACGTTTTCATTCTCAGCCAGTTTGCGTGCGGAAGCATCTGCACGGACGTTAAAGCCGATGATGAATGCGCCGGAAGCGATGGCCAAGTTGACATCAGATTCGGTAATGCCGCCAACGCCGCTGTGCAACACGTTCACTTTCACTTCGTCTGTGGACAGTTTTTTCAGGCTGCCCGCCAAAGCTTCGTAAGAACCTTGTACGTCTGCCTTGATGATGACAGACAAGGATTGGGCTTGGTTTTCGCCCATGTTGTTGAACATGTTTTCCAGTTTCGCGGCCTGTTGTTTGGCCAAGCGCACGTCGCGGTATTTGCCTTGACGGAAGAGGGCGATTTCGCGCGCTTTTTTCTCGTCGGCCAATACCATTGCATCTTCGCCTGCGTTCGGTACGTCGGATAAGCCGAGGATTTCGACAGGGATAGACGGGCCGGCTTCATTGATGGCTTTGCCGTTTTCGTCAACCATTGCACGGATTTTACCGAATGCAGTACCGGCCAGCAGCATATCGCCTTTTTTCAGCGTACCGCTTTGAACCAGTAATGTGGCAACCGCGCCACGACCTTTGTCCAAACGTGCCTCAACGATGATACCTTTGGCAGGTGCATCGACTGGGGCAGTCAGTTCCAAAACTTCGGCTTCGAGCAAGACGGCTTCGAGCAATGCATCGATGTTCAGACCTTTTTTAGCGGAAACGTCGATAAACTGTACATCGCCGCCCCATTCGTCAGGCACGACTTCGTGCGCAGTCAGCTCTTGGCGGATACGCTCAGGGTTGGCAGCCTCTTTATCGATTTTGTTGATGGCAACCACCATAGGCACGCCCGCAGCTTTAGCGTGGGCAATTGCCTCGATGGTTTGCGGCATCACGCCGTCGTCGGCTGCTACCACAAGAATCACGATATCGGTTGCTTTCGCACCGCGCGCACGCATGGCGGTAAATGCTTCGTGACCCGGAGTATCCAAGAAGGTAATCACGCCGCGCGGGGTTTCAACGTGGTATGCACCGATGTGTTGGGTAATGCCGCCCGCTTCGCCTTGTACCACTTTGGCGCGGCGGATGTAGTCCAGCAGGGAAGTTTTACCGTGGTCAACGTGACCCATCACGGTAACAACCGGAGGACGCGGCAATGCTTCGGCTTCTACTGCTTCAACGCCTTCATCCAAGAATGCTTCAGGGTCGTCGGCTGCGGCAGGTTTGCCGATATGGCCGAGTTCTTCCACCACAATCAGGGCAGTGTCTTGGTCGATAGATTGGTTGATGGTTACCATCATGCCCATTTTCATCAGGGCTTTCACCACTTCGACGCCTTTAACGGCCATTTTGTGTGCCAAGTCGGCAACAGTAATGGTTTCAGGTACCAAAACTTCGTGTACGACAGGTTCGGTCGGCGCGTGGAAGGCGTGTTGGTTTGGCTCAAGTTTGAGTTTTTTGCCTTTTTTGCCGCCGCGTACGCGTTCGTCGTCGCCATTGCGTGCATTGTTGCGGTCACGGCCGCCTTTGCCGCCTTTACCTTTGGCATTACGGCCTTGGTTTTCTTCGTCACGGTCACGACGGTCTTCTTTTTTACCGCGCGCGTTGTGTTCGGATTTGCCTTCGCCGGATGCCGCTTTTGCTTTCTCGGCAGGTTTGTTGCGTTCGCCTGATTTGGCTTCTTTAGTAGGTTTTGAGTCTTGATCGGCCTGTTGTTTCATGGCTTCACGGCGTGCTTGACGCTCTTGTTTTTCTTTCAACAAGGCTTCTTGATGCGCACGCAGGGCAGCGGCACGACGGGCCTCTTCATCGCGTTGAGCCTGTTCTTCCACGCTGACGACAGGTTGCGGTACGGCAGGAGCGGCAGGTTTGGCTGCTTTTTTCGCTTCTTTGCCTTTGCCGCCTTTGTCTTGTTTGGCTTTAGCAGGTTTCTTGGCTTCGGCTGGTTTTTCAGCTTCAGCGGATTTTTCAGACGGCTTGTTATCTGCTTTAGCCTCAACTTTTGCTTCGGCCTTGGCTTCTACGGCTTCAGCCGGTTTGGCTTCTTCTTTTTTGGCTTCGGCAGGTTTGCCTTCCGTTTTTGGTGCGGCTTTGGCTGCTTTCAGTCTGGCTGCTTCGGCCTCTGCTTTGGCACGGGCTTCGGCTTTTGCGGCAGCTTCTGCTTCAGCTTTGGCTTTTTCTTCGGCAGCTTGAGCGGCTGCTTTTTCTGCTTCGGCTTTTTGGTTTTCCGCTGCTACTTTGGCTTTGGCTTCCGCTGCCAATTCTTCGGAAGAAGGAATGGTAACGGCACGGCTGCGGCGGCGTGTTTCCACTTTTACGCCGTCAACGGTGCTGACTTCGGTTTTTTTGCGGCGGATGCTGATAGTGCCGCTGTTGCTGCCGTTTTTCTTTTGCAGGTAAGCAGTCAACAGTTGTTTGTCGTCAGTGGTTATGCTGTCATTACCGCTGTTTTTGTTGACCCCGGCTTCTTTCAATTGTTTAAGCAAATCATCGACGGGGCGGTTTAGTTCGGCGGCAAATTGCGCTACGGTTGTATTACTCATTCAGTACCCCCTTAGTTGTTTTCTTCAGTAAACCAGTGTTCGCGTGCAGCCAAAATCACTTTTTTGGCTTCTTCTTCGTCAACACCGGTAATTTCGACCAATTCGTCAACAGACAATTCGGCCAGATCATCGCGTTGGGTAACGCCGGCTTCGGCCAGTTTGCGCAACATATCGGAATCTACACCGTCCAAATTGCGCATGTCTTCAGACACTTCGCCCAGTTTTTCTTCTGCGGCGATGGTAATGGTCAGGATCGCGTCGCGTGCGCGGTTGCGCAGGGTTTCAACGATTTCTTCGTCAAAGCCGTCAATCGAGAGCAATTCTGCCGCTGGAACGTAAGCAACTTCTTCCAATGTGGCAAAGCCTTCTTCCACCAAGATATCGGCGGTTTCGTCGTCGATGTTCAAGTGGGTGGTGAAGAGGTTGCGGATAACCGCATCTTCGGCGGCATTGCGCTCGTCGGCTTCTTCAACGGTCATGATGTTCAGCTGCCAGCCGGTCAGGATGGAAGCCAAACGGACGTTTTGACCGCCGCGGCCGATGGCCAGCGCCAGTTGGTTTTCATCAACGATCACGTCAACGGCGTGTTTGTCTTCGTCAATCACGATGCGGCTTACTTCGGCAGGAGACAGCGCATTCATCACGAATTGGGCTGGCTCAGGAGACCACAATACGATGTCGATGCGTTCGCCGGACAATTCGTTGCTCACGGCGTTAACACGGGAACCGCGCACGCCGATACAAGTACCTTGCGGGTCGATGCGTTGGTCGTTGGCTTTAACGGCAACTTTGGCGCGTTGGCCTGGGTCGCGTGCTACTTCACGGATTTCCAACAGGCCGTCTGCAATTTCAGGCACTTCGTTGGCGTAGAGTTTGGCCAAGAAGTCGCCGCTGGTACGGCTCAAAATGACTTGTTTGCGGCCGGTATTGCCGATTTCGTCCACACGCAGGAAGAGGGCGCGGATGCGGTCGCCGCTGCGGAAGTTTTCGCGCGGAATCATTTCTTCGCGCGGAATCAGTGCGTCAAGTTTGCCTGCTACGACTTCAACGATGATGCCGTGGCGCTCGACGCGTTTTACCGTACCGGAAACGATGTCTTCTTTAGAAGCGAGGAACTCGTTCAGGTTTTGCTCGCGCTCCGCATCACGGATGCGTTGCAGAATGATTTGTTTGGCAGTTTGAGCTGCTTGGCGGCCGAAGCCTTCGTTTGGCAGCTGCTCTTCGTAGTATTCGCCGATTTGGATGGTTGTGCCGGGAATTTC
>NZ_JBQCTZ010000022.1:0-34102 GCF_051963715.1 Neisseria sp. P0001.S005
GGCCGGATTGAGGCGTGCGTCCCAAAGGGTTTGGATAAATTGGGCGGTTTGTTGTTGCAGGCCGTCTGAAAATGGGGCCGAGGAAATAATCGCTAAATCCCAGTCGGAATGGGGATAGAGTTCACAACGCCCAAAGCCGCCGATGGCAATGAGACTGATGTCGTTGCTGTCGGGGAAGTGGATTTGCCAGAGGGTTTGCAGCAGGGTTTCGGCAGCGGCGATATGGTCGCGGAAGTAAACGGTAGGGCGGTTGTTTTGGCGGTAGGCAGTTTCTGCTGCGACTTTTTGCTGCTGGTAAGTTTGGATGGCTTGTTGGGCGGCGGTCATGATGGTATCTGGTTGTGAATTAGGCTTGGGTATCCGCAGGCTCGGTCATTTGGCGGAGCATTTCTTGCGGTGGAAGGAGGAGTTTGTAAGGGGCGATTTTGAGTGCGGATGCGATTTTTTCGATGTTGGAAAGGGCGATGTTCCAGCGTTTGCGCTCAACGGCGGAAACGTAGGTACGGTCAAGTCCGCATTGGCGTGCCAGTTCTTCTTGCGACCAGCCGTGATTGACGCGATAGAGGCGCATGTTGTAAGCGATAACGGCACGGAGGTCTTGCGGATCGGGCAGGCTTGGAGGGGGAGTGAGTTTATTGACCATGGTATTTTGAGTTTGTGGTTTGAACGATAAGGGGATTTTATACTATTTTTGTGAGGGGAAAGGAAAGGCCGTCTGAAAGTTTTCAGACGGCCTTAAAGGGGGTAGGTATAAAAAAAAGGGGGTGGCTTTCGGCCACACCCAAACACACACACATCAAGAGGAAAGAAAAATCATTTAATAAGAGAGCTGGCTCTTATAGGGGAAAACTGGAGGATTCGGGCTTGACCCTGAAGCATTGAAAGGCATTATAAATGAAAATAGGGTTGGGGTATTGATACAGGTCAATTCGGGCTTGATTTAGAAAATATATTTTTAGGATAGTGGAAATAAATTAAAAATAAGGTTTGATTGTGAATAAAAGTCATTAGGCCGTCTGAAAGAATTGGTTTCAGACGGCCTGATTGGTTTAAAGGCTGCTACTTAATATAAATTAAGTATTAAGCCAAACCTTTATCTTTGGCTTCTTGCAGGCGGGCTTCAAAGCTGCTGAGGTTGACGCCCGCCTGCTCGGCTGCGGCAACTACTTCGGCTACGGATGCGCCGTGTTGCACTTGATGATAACCCCAAAGCAAGGAGCAGCGAGTGCCGGTACGGCAGAAGGCAAGGATAGGAGCCGGAGATTGTTGCAACAGATTTTGGAAGGCTGCAACATCGGCTGCGTTGATTTGAGGCGCAACAACAGGCTGGTGTGAGAATTGGTTGATGCCGGCTTCTTTAAACCAGTTTTGTACTTCGGCAAAAGCCGGTTGGTTTTCTTCTTCGCCGTCCAGGCGGTTGCAGATGACGGTTTGGATGCCGAGACGTACGGCTTCTTGGACATCGGCTTCGGTCAGTTGGGGGGCGATATAGAGGGAGTCGGTCAGTTTACGGATGGGCATAGTTTTTCCTTTCTTTATATTGAGCGGATATGTAGATTTCAGACGGCCTAGAAAGTGGCAGGCCGTTTGAAGTTTTATTTAATGATTGTACAACCAGTTTTCGAGTTTTGGGCGATCGGTAATGTGTAGCAGGGCGGTATTGGCTTCTGCTGCTTGAACTGTGATACTGGTTTCGCGCAACAGGCCTTGGCGGAAGAAATGGATGGTGGTGCGCGTGCCGATAGGCAGTTTGCTCCACTGCGCTGCAAGGTCGTTGCAGGCATAGCCGCCTAAGGCGATGATTTTGTCTTGCGGGCAGAGTCCGGCATTTTCTGCGCTGCCGCCATTAAATACATGAGTCAGGACGGCATGGTCGCTGTTTTGTTTGAAACGTGCGCCCAAATCATTGGAGGGGGCAACCGATTGGGGTTCGCTGGCAAATGCTCCGCCGTGCTGGCGTGGCAGGGGAATAAAGTCGAGTTTGACACCTACGCTTTGCAGACATTCTGCGAGCGGAAGGTCTTCGGTGCTGTATAAGGCCGTCTGAAAGAAGGTTTCTAAATCTAAACCGGTTATTTCTTGGCAACGGGTTTGCCAGTGTTTTTCGGGTATGCCTTGATGGGTGTTGCACCAGTCGCGATAGTGTTGCTGCATCACGCTATCGAGGGTGTATTTGCCTTGGCTTTTTTCACGGATGATGAGGTCGAGGCAAAGTGCGGCCAGTGCGCCTTTTTGATAGTAGCTGACGATGGCGTTGGGGCTGTTTTCGTCTTGTTTGTAGAACTTGTCCCATGCGCTGAAACTGGATTGGGCAAGTGTTTGTTTCAGACGGCCTTGTGTCTGCTGTACGCGTGTGATGCCTTGTGCAAGCAGGGTAAGGTAGGCTTCGGGGCTGATGATTTTGCTTCGGGCAAGAAAGAGGTCATCGTAGTAGGAAGTAATGCCTTCAAATGCCCAAAGTTGCTCGGTGTAGTTTTCTTGGTCGAGATTGTAAGGTGCGAAGACGGCCGGTTTGATGGATTTGACGTTCCATGCGTGGAAGTATTCGTGGGAGAAGAGACCGAGCAGTTCGGTATAGGCTTTGTCGGCTTCGCCCATGTCGTAAGATGGCAGACTGTGGCGGTCGGCAAGAAGGGCGGTGCTGCTGATGTGTTCCAGTCCGCCGTAGAGGTTGTCGCCCAGATGTAGTAGGAAAAGGTATTCGGTAAACGGGGCAGGGGAGGGGAACATCGCCAACTCGGTTTCGCAGATTTTTTGAATATCGGCGAGGAAGCGGGCGCGGTCGAAATCGGGGTAAATACCACTTAATGCAATACGGTGGGGGATGTCTTGTGCTTCAAAGTCGAGGAATTCGATGATGCCTGTTTCAACGGGGTGATCAATAAGCTCGGTATATGATGCCGTCTGAAAAGTGGTCGCCGAAATTTGGGGCAGGGTTGTGGCTATCTGCCATGTGTGTGGCAGGGTAGGAAATTCGACTTGGTGCGGTTGTTCCTCTTGTCCGTGTACTTTTAAGAAGAGGCACGCGCCATCGAAAAAGCCGCGTTCGGTACTGAGGAACGAGCCGCGAACAGACAAGTCGAATGCGTAGACGGTGTAGTAAATTTCCCACGCTCCACTGAGGGCCGGGGTTTGCCAATGGTTTTTGCTGGTTTGCGTCAGCGGCTGGGATTTGCCGTTGCAGCGTGCGCTGATGTGTGTGATGTGGCGGGCAAAGTCACGGATGAGGTAGCTGCCGGGAACCCAGTTGGGCAGGCTGATTTCTGTTTCAGAATCATTGGGTTGAGTGAATGATAAGGTGATGTGCCATTCATGAGACAGAAAGTTAGGGGTAATTTTGTAATTAATCATAGCTATTGTATAGTTTGCTAAAGTTTATTAAGGATAAGTGTTTTTAAAGGTTAGGTTTAATCTATATCAATAAATCTGTACGAAAAAGGGGGCTTGAAAAAATGCTGTGCCCGATTTATTGGATATGTTCAAATAATTTATTGATTATAAAAGAAATGAGGTTATGTCTCACTAAAGTTTTTATGCAATATGGAATGTAATTTTGCTTGGCATGTTGTAGTGTCTATGTTAAATTTAGAAAAATTTGAGCCTTAGCCGTATTGCGCTTTTCATAAACGTAAGGGTTGGGGTGAGATAAAAATTTTTTATACCCATAATTTATGGAGACTTCCATGGACACACAAACTTATAACTACAAAGTGGTGCGCCAGTTCGCCATCATGACTGTAGTTTGGGGTATTGTGGGCATGTTGGTCGGTGTAATTGTAGCCGCCCAATTATTTGCTCCATCCCTTGATTTATCTGAAATTGGACCTTGGTTCCACTTTGGCCGCCTGCGTCCGCTGCATACCAATGCGGTTATTTTTGCATTCGGTGGTTGTGGTCTGATCGGTACATCATACTACGTTGTTCAACGTACATGTAATACCCGTCTGTTTGGCGGTTGGTTGCCTGCATTTACCTTCTGGGGTTGGCAGGCTGTCATCGTGGCTGCGGCTATCAGCTTGCCTATGGGTTATACCCAAGGTAAAGAATACGCCGAGTTGGAATGGCCTATCGACATTTTGATTACGCTGGTGTGGGTTGCCTACGCTATCGTATTCTTCGGTACGATTGCCAAACGTAAAATCAAACATATTTACGTTGCCAACTGGTTCTACGGCGGCTTTATCTTGGCTGTTGCGCTGTTGCACATCGTCAATAATATCAGCATCCCTGCCGGTTTGATGAAATCTTACCCAGTTTACTCTGGTGCGATTGATGCGATGGTTCAATGGTGGTACGGCCACAATGCGGTGGGCTTTTTCCTGACAGCCGGTTTCTTGGGTATGATGTACTACTTCGTACCAAAACAAGCAGGTCGTCCTATTTACTCTTACCGCTTGTCCGTTGTTCACTTTTGGGCTTTGATTTTCACTTATATGTGGGCAGGTTCTCACCACTTGCACTACACCGCATTGCCTGACTGGACTCAATCTTTGGGTATGGTATTGTCTTTGATCCTGTTCGCACCTTCTTGGGGCGGTATGATCAACGGTATTATGACTCTGTCTGGTGCATGGGACAAACTGCGTACTGACCCGATTTTGAAATTCTTGATCGTATCTCTGTCCTTCTACGGTATGTCTACCTTCGAAGGTCCGATGATGTCTATCAAAACTGTTAACGCTCTGAGCCACTACACTGACTGGACTGTTGCACACGTTCACGCCGGTGCATTGGGTTGGGTAGGCTTCGTAACCATCGGTTCCGTTTACTATATGATCCCACGCCTCTTCGGTAAAAACGAAATGTACAGCACCAAATTGGTTGAAGCGCATTTCTGGATTGCAACCATCGGAGTGGTTCTGTATATCGCCGCGATGTGGATTGCCGGTGTGATGCAAGGCCTGATGTGGGGTTCTCTGAATGCTGACGGTACTTTGACTTATTCGTTTGTAGAGTCAGTTAAACGTACCATGCCTTACTACATGATTCGTTTCACCGGCGGCCTGCTGTACCTGAGCGGTATGTGTATCATGGCATACAACGTTTACCGTACAGCCATCAGTGGCAAAGCGGTTGATGCCGAGATTCCCGCGGTGTCTCAAACCCAGCACCACTAAAAACATAAGAAAAGGCTACCAAAATGAAATTACAACAATTAGCTGAAGAAAAAGTTGGCGTCCTGATTGTATTTACCCTGCTTGTAGTCAGCGTAGGTCTGTTGATTGAAGCCGTGCCGCTGTTCTTCTCCAAGGCTGTAACCCAACCTATTGAAGGTGTGAAACCTTATAACGCTTTGCAAGTGGCCGGTCGTGATATTTACGTACGCGAAGGCTGCTATAACTGCCACTCTCAAATGATTCGTCCGTTCCGTGCAGAAACCGAACGTTACGGCCACTACTCCGTTGCCGGTGAGTCTGTTTATGACCATCCGTTCCAATGGGGTTCCAAACGTACCGGTCCGGACTTGGCTCGTGTAGGCGGCCGCTATTCCGACGAATGGCACCGCATCCACTTGCTGAATCCGCGCGACGTTGTGCCAGAGTCCAATATGCCTGCTTTCCCATGGCTTGCCCGCAACAAAGTCGATGCCGAAGCAACAGTGGCACATATGAAAGCCCTGCGTAAAGTCGGTACGCCTTACAGCGATGAAGAAATTGAAAAAGCTCCTGAAGCTTTGGCAAACAAATCAGAGCTGGATGCGGTGATTGCATACCTGCAAGGCTTAGGCTTGGCATTGAAAAACGTAAGGTAACATCATGGACGTGAACTGGGTTCGCTCGCTCTTTACTGTTTGGGTTTTTATCAGTTTCATCTTAGTGCTTTATATTGTTTTTAATCGACGTAATAAAAAGAACTACGATGATGCTGCCAACAGTATTTTTGACAATGATGATAAAGGGTCGTCTGAAAAAGACGGGCGATAACAGTTTAGTCCGTGATCACGGAGCAAAAGAATGAACACAACATCCCAATTTACCAGCAATTTCTGGAATATATACATTGCAGTTATTGTCGTGCTCAGCTTTATCGGCTTGGCATGGCTGCTGCTTTCCCAAAACGTTGTGAAGCGTCCTAAAAAGGGCGAAGAAGTCAAAACGACAGGTCATGAATGGGACGGTATTGAAGAATACAACAACCCGCTGCCGCGTTGGTGGTTTTGGCTGTATGTCTGCACTTGGACCTTCGGTATCGGCTATCTGGTCATGTATCCGGGTGTCGGTGACTTTAAAGGTATCTGGGGCTGGACTAGCCACGGTCAGTATGAAGAAGAGGTTGCCAAAGCCGAACAGAAATACAGCCAAATGTATGCTAAGTTTGCCAAAATGCCGATTGATCAAGTGGCTAAAAATCCTGAAGCACAAGCTATCGGTCAAAACCTTTTCAATACCTACTGTATCCAATGTCATGGTTCAGATGCCAAAGGCTCTAAAGGCTTCCCAAATCTGACTGACGACGACTGGCTGTGGGGCGGCGAACCTGAAAAAATTCAGGAAACTATTGAAAAAGGCCGTACTGCCGCCATGCCTGCATGGGGTCCTGCTTTGGGTGAAGAAGGCGTGAAAAACGTAACACAGTATGTTATGTCTCTTTCTAAACCTAAAGGTCAATACGACGAAGAACGTGCAGAACGCGGTAAAGCCCTGTTTAGCGGCCCACCTGCCAACTGTTTCACTTGTCACGGCGACAAAGGTCAAGGTATCCAAGGTCTTGGTCCGAACCTGACTGACGATGTATGGTTGTGGGGCGGTACTCAAAAAGCGATTACCGAAACCATTACCAACGGCCGCAGCAGCCAAATGCCTGCTTGGGGTCACTTCCTCGACAAAGACAAGCTGCACATCATGACTGCTTACGTTTGGGGTATGTCTAACAAAGACGGTAAAAAAGCTCCTGCTAAAAAAGCTGAGCCTGCTCAAGCTGCTCCAGCAGCCGAAGCATCAGCCCCTGCAGCTGACAGCGCAGCATCTGCCGCTCCTGCTTCAGATGCTAAAGCTGCTCCGGCTGCTGAAGCCAAACCTGCTGAAAAAGCAGAAGCGGCTCCGGTTAAGGTAGATGGCAAAGCTGTTTTTGAAGCCAACTGTAAAACATGTCATGGCGGTATGATTCCAGGCGCTCCTGTCGTAGGTAAAAAAGAAGACTGGGCTCCTCGAATTAAGCAAGGTAAAGACACTTTGCACAAACACGCGCTTGAAGGTTTTAATTCAATGCCTGCCAAAGGTGGCAACAGCAGCTTGAGTGACGATGAAGTTAAAGCTGCTGTAGACTTTATGGCAAACGAGTCTGGCGCGAAATTCTAATTTTGAGTCAGATTGAAAAAAAGCGTACCTAGAAAGGTACGCTTTTTTATATTTGATAAAACCGATGAGAAAAGACATATCAAAGAGGCGAAATATATAAGGCCATCTGAAACATTCAGACGACCTTTGTTCTTGATCCAACCCAAATTAATCAATCCAAAGTAGGCGTACTGCGTTTCAGGAACTACTCACTGAAAGATTATTCGACATTGTCGAGTAAATTTTGGTGATTTCTCACAATTCCATATTACTTTTAATTTGCAATTTGCGGTTAAAAAAGGTGTCATGATCTTCTATACGCATCATCATACGCATAGAATCTATACCGTTGTCGGCAAATCTTAGATCAGGCTGGCCGACAAAATTGTTATTAATGAAGCTTTCTGTATTGGTACTAGCGCACTTTGATGTCGATATTTAAAACTTTATATTCAACTTGATGGTCGACAACCCACTCCAATTATTGTCAACCAATGTTCCAACATACCAATAGAAAAATGAAAAAGGCCGTCTGAAAATCTGGTTTCAGACGGCCTTTTGCTGTAAAGGGGTAGATTTAAGAGAAACCCAAGCGTTTATCGGGTCGGGTAAACACAAAAATAAACAGAGAAGTTAACGCGCCCAAAGTATCGGCAAGCATGTCTTTTTGCGCGTCCCAAATATCGCCTTGAGAACCCAAAAATTCCAGTCCGGCTTCTCCGCCGTCGATGACAGCATATTGCCATTCGATGATTTCATAGGCGGCAGCCACGCTCATAATGAAGAACAGGGAGAAAAATAAGGCCAACGGCAGGTTGCACAGCTTGCGGCGTAGCAGCCATTCAGCCATTGGATAGGCATAAAAGCCGATGATGTAATGGGCAATACGGTCGTAATGATTGCGGTTTTCGCCCAAAATTGGCTCGACAAAGCGGTTGATGGATTCAAACGGTACATCTGCAAAAGTGTAGTATGCACCGATGGAATGCATGATGAGCCAGAAACTCATGAATAAGTAGGCCAGGTTGCTGAATCGGAAAATGCGGTAGGTGGCAACCAGAAGGAAGAATACGGATGCTACGGGAATGATTTCGGCGTACCAGACTGCGCGGTCATGGGGATTGATACCTGACCAAACAATGAGGGCGAAGATAATCGTAGCAAGAAAAATGGGAAAGATTGGAGAAGGTTTATTCATGTTGTGTGTGTAATAACAATGGTCGCGTATTGTATAACGAATTGGTAGGGCTGGCAGTTTCATATATTCAAGGCCGTCTGAAAACAGCTTTCAGACGGCCTGAAGTTTAGCCGTTCCAGAAATAACGGGTGATGTGGAAAAACACGGGTGCGGCAAAACAAATCGAATCCACGCGGTCAAGCATGCCGCCGTGGCCACGTATCATATTGCCCCAGTCTTTGACACCGTAATCGCGTTTGATGGCAGACATAACCAGGCCGCCAAAGAAACCCATCAGGCAGACGATAAAGCCGATAACGGCTGCTTGGCCGTGGGAAAACGGCGTAATCGGCGCCATCAACGCGGCAATGGCAGTGGCCGATAAAATACCGCCGACAGTGCCGGAAATGGTTTTGGACGGGGAAAGCGAGGGCATGATTTTTGCACCGCCAATCAGTTTGCCCCAAACGTATTGCAACACATCTGATACTTGCACCACGCCAATCAGGAAGATCAGCAACAGGATATTATTGCTGTTATCGAAGCCGTCCAAATCTAGAAACATCAGCGCCGGAACATGGGACAGACAGAAGATGCAAATCATCGCCATCCATTGCGTTTTGGCGGCGCGTTCCAAAAAGTGCGCGGTTTGGCCGCTGAGGCTGGCAATAATCGGCAGTATCAAAAAGCCGTAAACCGGAATAAAAATGCTGAACATGCCGTACCAGCTGTCATAGACGAAATAGTATTGCACCGGCAGCAGCAGATAAAAGCAGACCACCATGCTGTAATAGTCGCTGCGGCGGCGATAGACGAGGGTCATAAATTCGCGCAGTGCGGCAAATGAAATCAGGAAAACAGTACAACCGTCCCGATTTTGCCGAACCAAAACGCACCCAGCAACACCAGCGTCATCAGCCACCATGCGTAAATGCGGGCATTGAGGTTGGCGATGGTGGCATTATCGGCGCCGTTTTTGCGCTTGAGCCATTGTCCGATGATGCTGGCAAAACACAATACGGCAAATACGCCGACAAAAATATAGCTGGCTTGCGGAGTCAGATGAGCGGCGGCCTGTTCGACAATAATTTGTTGGGAAGTCGTAGAAAGGCTCATGCTTGTCCTCCTTTGTTTTGATGGACTTCAGATTCATTTTGGCGAAGTTCGCTGCGGTCGTTTTCAGACGGCCTGAGTGCCAGCAGCGCTTCACGGCTGCGTGTCAAAAAGCTGTCTTTGTCTTCGTTTTCCTGCAAAGTAAGCGGCTGTCCGATATGGACTTCACACAAAAGCGGTATAGGCAGGATTTTGCCTTTGGGCAGTACGCGGCTGATGTTGTCTATCCAAATCGGCACAAATTCGGTATCGGGTTTGCTTTTTGCCAAATGATAAATGCCGGACTTGAATGGCAGCAGGATAGTGTTGTCGTCAGTATTGCGCGTGCCTTCCGGGAAAATAATCAAAGAGTCGCCTGCGTTTAGCGCGTCTTTCATCTGTTCGGTAATTGCTTGCGGATTATCGCTATGGCGCGGAATCAGCAAGGCGTTGAAAACGTTTTGAATGATGAAGCGTTTGAGTTTGCTTGTCAGCCAGTAATCCGAACCGGCGACTGGGCGCGTGGACAAGCGCCAGCGGCGGGGTAGGGAAATCCACACCAGCACAAAATCGCCATGGCTGCCGTGATTGGCATAATAGACCTTTTGGTGCTGATTGAATGTCCGTTCGTGCGGACTTTTAGGACGGACGCCCGTAAGAAAAGAGACCGACAGACACAAGGCTTGGTCGGTCAGCCAGGCAAGTTGTTTTTTGAGGAAGTTTTTCATTGTTTCTGCCTTTGGGAGTGAGATACCGCTAAGGATTTGGTTTGGGTAAATCAGCAAAAATAATCAAATGCTTTGGATAAGCAAAATTAAAAATTGTGCGGCGGTCAGGTATAAGTTTTTGCGCCATAAGGAAAGTGCGCCGTTTATCCGTTGGGTCAACGTACGGCTGCCTGAAATTTGATGTAAACCGTTTTGTTGTAAGGATTGGTCGAAGTCTTCAGGAGAGTAGCGGTTGTCGGCAAAGTCTTGGAACACGCGGTGGTCGAAGTGAATGCGGATATGGCAGTACAGCAAAACCGCTGCCAAGACAAGTTGCACCGCAAACCATGCGCCGCCATATTTTGCCGACAAGGCGAGCAGCAAGGCGTTGCAGGCGGCAACATAATGTGTGGTAGAGAGCAGGTGGGCAGTAATACGGCTGTCGGTTGCGTTGTTCATCATTATCCTTGTTTTAAACGGTTGGCAGCAGCTTCGACTGCTTTGGCAGTGGCCGGCGATAATACCATTTGCGGCCGAACCTGTTGGAGTTCGGCCTTCGCTTGCGCCAAGTCTTTGCAGCCACCATAGACCAGCAGCCACGTCAGCACCACTGCGGCACTTCTTCCATAACCCAAAGCGCAACATACCAGCACTTTGCCGTGTTTTTGGCGCAAGGTTTCCAATATCAAGGCCGTCTGAACCAAATCGTTTTTAGACGGCGTTACCATATCCAGTAAAGGCAGGGAGCGATATTCTCCTTGATAGCTACGGCAGGGATATCCGGCGCATACATCCAATACGGCAGGCAGATGGTTTGAAATCCCCAAAACGCTGCCAATCCATACATCATTGCGGACTTGTGCCGTTTTCGCTTTACCGCGTAACCAATACGCCATGTTTAGCCGTGCGCCCACCAGATAAGGCAACAGCAAAACCGTCGCTGCCGTCGATAATTTACCGTTAGCCTGTTTTTGGAATACGTTTGCATTTCCAGTCAAATAGGCAAAGGCCACCATCAGCAAAGACACGCTAATCCATATCAACCACAGCCACGCGCCACCCAGCAGCGCAGGTAAAGCCATTAAACACGCGCCAAGCAAATACAGCAGCGCAATCTTTCTTGAGCGTACATCACTTGAGTCCAGTCTTAACGGCGAAGTCATCTGACGCGGGAAAGCCCACAACACCAGCCAGCCAAGCAATGCTCCGGTCGGCACGTCAATAAAATGATGTTGATAAGTCGTCAGTACCGACAAGGCAATCAGGCTTTGCCATACGAAAAGCGGCAGGCGGATTTGGGGAAAGCGCGTCCAATAAAATGCACCCACGATAATCGCCAACGCAATATGCAAAGATGGCGCTTGGTTGTATGGCAAATCAAATGCAGCCAATGAATCAAACAGCCAGCCTGACAGCCCATCAGCAGGCGGTTTAGCCCACCCGAAACGCAGCGGAAACAGCACAAAGCAAGCAGTCGCAATCAGTTGAGCGGCTACAAGGTGCACTACATATCGGTTTTGCTCATGAGTATCACGACAAAGAAAAAATGCCGCGGCATACATCAGGTTTAGCGACCAATAAGGCACAATCGTCCATGCCCAAAACGGAATATTGCTCTCCCATGCAAAAGCGATTTCAGGCACATAGTCCAGCGATGCCGCATAATGGTTGGACAGGCCGTAGCTGGTATAAAACAGGATACCGACTAAAATCAGCTTGAGTAGGGAGGTTTTGAGGGAGGATTTCATGGGTACGTTAGTTAATAATTGAATATTTTGATTCCGTAAACCTATTTGAGATAAGTGATATTCGTACCATTAATGCTAAGAACTTTTTTATCCAGTAGATGCTGTAATAGTTTTTCAGTTTCATAATTATTGGATTTTGCATGTGCTTTAATAGTGTTTCGTAATGTACTGACTTTACCTGGGCGTTTGGATGGTTCAACTGATAGTGCGGCAATTACTTTTTTCCACATGGTCTCATCAGGTAAATGGGCTATTTTCTTTTGAGGTATGGGATTAGTAAGGGCAAATGGAGCATATTCAATTTTTCCATTGTTTTGACGAATAAGGTTTTGTTCACGCATATAGCGTGCAAAAGTTTGAATATCACCTTGACTTATAGTGAGTGAGAGAGCATTTGCACGTTTCTGTACAGCATCTTGAAAATCAGTATAAGTTTTGGGTTTGATATTCAAAATATAACGTTGGATTTTCTGTAATAGATCATTGTCACTGATGTGGTAAATCACTATACCTTGCTCATCAACACTAATTAAGTTTTGTGTTTTAAGTTTATTAATAATATGAGCAGTTGTTGTTTCGCATTCTTCGTCTGTTTTACCTTGAAATTGTTCACGTAAAATATATTTACACAGATTTTGTTGCAAATTATGTAAGCGAGATGGAAGAAAAGCGTTGGGCTGACGCAAAGCAGTTAAGGCTGCTTGAAAATAAGGTGCTAATGACTGAGGTGGTGTGAGGGAATTTTCAGGTTGAGGGTGGGGTTCTAGCAGTTTTGTTGGAGGTGTAGTATTAATTTTTGTGTGCTGCACTTCATCTATATTTGCTAAGCGTACAACACCTTTTGCCTCCTGCTTTTCTAAGATATGTTCTACTAAGATATCGTAACCACCATCACGAGAAAGTATACCAATTTGAGCATCTGTATCTGTAGCGATAATTTTTCCAAGATAATAAGAAAGATAAAAATCTAATGCGTTTTTGCCTGATTTCTGTAAGTGAATAAGATGGACACGTTCGCCAAATGGAAGCAATGATGCCACTAAACTAATGGGTAATGATTTATGTTGTGTGCCTAAAAATAACCAAATATGAGTATCTTCAGTTGGTAATTTATCTAGATTTTGCGGTTGGATATTTTCAAAGTCGATAAGTAAGTGTTTCATAGTATTATTTAATTGGGCTGACGTTTATACCCAAAATCCCTTTTAATATTATTTTTGTTGAGTTATTAATGCCCAACTTATATACCAGGCCGTCTGAAAGTTAAAAAATTGTTCAGACGGCCTTTATTTTTATTTCTTCACTGCCAAGCTCACGGTGAAAATACCGTCTTCGTCTATCCACTGATGGATTTTTTCAAAACCGGCTTTTTCAACCAGCTGATCCATTTCCTGCTGACTGCGGCGGCGCATTACCCAGTTTGGGCAGCCTGCTTTGTGGCTGGTCAGGGCGCGGGCAATCATTTCCAGTTGCGGATGCCACGGCTGGCCGGTGTAGATCAGGTAGCCGCCGGTTTCAATGGCTTCGCCGAAACCGTAGAGTGAGTTCAAAATCAAATCGTTGTCGGCAAACAATTCGTGCAGGCCGGAGACGATGCCCAGCGTTGGACGCGGCTGTAAATCGTGATAATTGGCGCAGTCGTAGGCATTGACCTCATTGAAGGTTACCGTGTTTTGTAAGCCACGATCGGCAATCAGCTTGCGTCCGGCTTCGACATTAATCGGACTGTAATCGCGCAAGCGTACGGAATCAGGCAATGTGTCGGCAGTCAGGGCATCCAATACATAGCGGCCATGACCGGACGCAATATCCAAAACGTGTACCGGTTTGCCTGCTTCGCGCAGTTTGGCTGAGGCCGTCTGAATGGCTTTGCCGATATTGACTTTGCGTTGGCGAATGCCGCGCCAGCCAATGGCATTGAGATAGTATTTGTCCACCCATACACCGAAAGCATTGCTGCCTTGCGGTTGATTGCGGTAGACGTAATCCAGCGTGCTGCCTGAATCAAAACCTGTTTCTTGACCGATTCTCAAGCCTTCACTCCAGCGCGAACCCAGTTTGAGCGAGGCGCGATATGTCGCCCAAAATGCGCCGCGAGGCGTACAAATAGGCAAAGGCGTCGCCAGTTCGTCAGCTTCTCGACGACTGTCTCCAAATAAGTGTGCTTGAGTCAGATCGACTTGTTGCAAAGGCTGATTGAAACGCTCGCGGATAAAACGGCGCATTTCGATAAACGCGATTTCACGGTTTTGCTCGCCTAAGGTGTCGTGGTAGAAACCGGGCAGGATATGGCGTTCTTTAATATGGCTGCCCAAACGGTTGTAGAAATCGTGTTGCGGTTTATGATGAACAACCCAATCGCTGCCTGAAATCAACAGTTGTACAGGCGTAGTAATGGCTTGCGCATCGGCAACCACACGTTCAGCCGCTTCATATAAACCCAGCAGGATGCGCACAGAAATAGCGCGGGCAATCAGCGGATCATTGTCGTAGCTTTTTTGACGTTCGACATTGTGGGTCAGATAGTGGGCTTTGACATAGCTGTTGACAAAGAAATTGCCACGCCATTTTTGCATCATTTTCAAACCGGTACGGGCAAACGGAACATAGAGCTTGACTTTGAACGCAGGCGAAGCCAATACGGCGCAACGGATTTTCGGCGCGTAATCGTGCAACCAAGTAGAAACCAATACCGCTCCGACACTTTGCGCAATCACGCAAATGTTTTCAGGTTTGATGCCGTATTCGTTTTGGATGTGTCGGATAAAATCATCTACGTCTGAAACCGAAGTGCCGATGCTCGGACTATCGCCGCGTTCACCAGGGCTGTAACCATGACCACGCGCATCCCAAGCAAAATAGGCAAAATCATCAAAACCCAGCTCATCGGCAACAAACATCATCCGGCCGGAATGCTCATGTCCGCGATGGAACAGCACAATGGCTTTGTCGGAAGAACCATCGGCAGCAGGGCGATAGCGGTAGAAAAGCGAAGTACCGTCTTGGGTAGAAAAGTATTTTTGCTGTTCGGACATGAGAAACTCCTAATAGTCATGTTTTTTGAACAGTATCATGACATATCGGACGAATGCAATGATGGAGAGAAATGGTAAAAGATGGTTTCAAATTTCACTTAAAACGGATGATAGTGATTGTTAAAAGGTTGGATAGAGGGTGTTTGGATAATCTTACAAACTACTACCGACATATCATCATAAACTCTTTGTTTCGCAATTAATTTACGAAACACAGTCAGACGGGACTTATCGTTATCATATTGTTGCCAAATTTTTTCTCTTATTTCTTCTGAAAGAGCATCACTTAGGCCGTCTGAACAAAGCAGCAGGCTTTCTCCTGCTTTAAGCGTAAGTTCGATATGGCACATTTTGTCTTGGAATTCGGAATAATCTGCTGCTAGATAAGAAGAAACGCCGCCATATATGGTGGCGAACTCTTCTTCTTTTTTATCCGACAAACCATCCAGCAATTCGGAGAGTATCGAGTGATCTTGGGTCAGTTGCTTCCATTTTCCTTGTGTATCAATCAAATAGGCGCGGCTGTCGCCTACGCTGATGATTTTGGTTTTGCCGGTGGTTTGGTCGATTTCTGCGGCAACAAAAGTGGTTGATGAACCAAAATAATCCTCTGCCAATTCTGCGGATAAAACGGTTTGTACATGATTGATGGTTTGACGGCTGAGTTTGGCTGTACGGCTTAATAGGTGCATGGCTGATTTGCTGGCTTTTTTGGGACGGTTGCTATTAGAAATACCGTCGGCTATCCCGATGATAAAGCGTGGACGGGTTTCAAGGCGTGTTTCAGCGGTTTTGAGTTTATATTGAAACACTTGTTCGCCGTTAAAAAGGGCATCTTGGTTGTGTTGTTTGTTGCTGCCGATTTGTTGGCAAAAAGTAATTTCGCAAAATTTGTTCATGATTTGTCCATTTGTTGGGTGAATATTCGCTGCAGGCTTTTCATCGTTTCTAACCCTCCGGATTTACATTTGTGCAATACGTTTGAAATTTGATGATTAAGAATCAAGGCCGTCTGAACAGTTTTCAGACGGCCTTTACTGTGTTTAACCAAGCACTAATTAACTGCTAATTTTGTCATGTTTTAATACATCCATCGAAACCCGAATACACATTTTAAAAGGAAATCAAACATGAAAAAATTCTTATTGACTGCCATCGTTGCTTTGTCTGCCACTACTGCCGGTGCCAGCGATTACATCGAACACAAAATTTACAGCGACAAAAACTTCGAGCAAAACCGTGCTAAAGCCGTAAGAATGTTGGAACAACGCGGCTATCAAGTTCACGATGTTGATGCCGATAGCCGTCGAGGTCAGCCTGTGTTGGAGGTTGAGGCTTTTAAAAATGGCCGTGAGTACGACATTGTTTTGTCTTACCCTGATTTGCAAATTATCAAAGAGCGCATCGATTATTAATATTTCGATATAAAGTAGATTGTCGCAGGGCTTTTGGTCCTGCGACAGTTTGCTATTTAGGCATTTAAAGAATGTAAACAGCATGTAAATTACCTGAAATAAATGAACTAAATATGTTTTTTATTTTCCATGTAGTTCAAAGTGTTTGATGTTGGGAGTCATAATATGAGTTTGAATGATTGGAAGGAAGATGGTCAGCCGAAGCAGATAGGCGACCAAGAAAAACCTTTAAACGACGGCGCAGCTGCCGAATCCCAACAGGATGTTGATTTTTGGGATCACAGTCAAAACAGTGTGGTTGAAAACGAAGTTGAGGTTGTGGCTGACGCGGTAGAAATTCAGGAAGCAGTAGAAGGTCAGGATGTAGTTGAACATCCTGAAATGCCGTCTGAAAAAAACGAGAAGAAAGTCAAACGTAAAAAAGACAAGGCGAAAAAGAAAAAAGATAAAGCCGAAGATTTGAATGCGTCTGATCTGTTGGGTACGAATAAGGGCGTGGAAACCATGTTCCGTAACGCCGTACGCTCGGAGATGGAATTGTTGGCGCTAGCGGCAACCAAAGCGAACATTATGATTTCGCTGAATGGTTTTATTGTTTCTGCGCTGATGATTTCGGGCGCGTTTATTTTTTCATCGTCGCCCGAATTTTTGATTCCGGCCAGTACGTTTATGATTACTGCCGCCGCGTCTATCGTGTTTGCATTGCTTTCTGCTTCGCCGGAACGTATCGGCAAAATGCAGGCAGCGCGTACATGGTTTAAGGATTTTATCCGCGGCCGTTCGAAACTGCGGGATTTGAAAACCCGCCTCAGCAGTACCGAAACACGCTTTTTTGGCGGCAGCCAACCCAATATTTTGATTTATGAAGACCGTGTGAAACTGCAAAAAGATCAATATTGGGAGATGATGCAGGAAATTATGGGCGACCGTAAACAAATCTATGAAAAGATGAGCGACCATCTTTACTGGCTCGGTTTGTTGGCGGATAAGCAGTTCAAATACATTAATTTATCTTATGCGGTATTCCGCTGGGGTTTGCTGGCTTCGCTGGCGGCATTTATCGGTGTGAAAACACTGCCGTCATTGCTGATGCCTCCGGCCAACAATGCGGCAGAGCTGCGTTCGCTGGGTATCAATATGTTTAACGGCGTATTTGAGCCTTCTGCTGTACAACAGCTCCCGGATGGTAAGTTGCTGATCGCGGAAGACGAACCCAACCATGCGTTCAGTATCATCAGCATTGATAAAACCGGCAGGTTTGTGGAAGACGAGGCATTGGATACACGCGTGATTACCGGTTTCAAACGTCGGCTCAGCGATTTGGAGGCTTTGGCTCGCGACGATGAAGGCTTTATCTACGCGCTGACTTCACACTCGCGCACCCGTAAAGGCAACCGTTCGCCTGACCGCGAACACCTGATGCGTTTTAAAATCCAAGACGGCAACGTGTTGGGGCTGACCAGCTACGACAATCTGACGCAGGTTTTGGAAACCGATCACAAGCTGCATGATTTGATTCGCGAGCGAACCAAGGCAGAAGTTTCTTTTGAAGAAATCAATATTGAGGGCATGGCGTTTGATCCGGTGAAAAAACGTCTTGTTTTGGGATTCCGTGATCCTGAGTTCAACAACATGGCTTTAGTTGCGTTTATCAGCAATCCGAAAGATGTGTTTGAGCGCAATGCCAAGCCTGAGTTTGATGAAGTGGCCGTGATTGATATTGATGGCGGCGGTATCCGTTCCCTCAACTATGATCCTGTGTTGAAAACCTACGTGATTGCCAATGAAGTGAAGGATGAGAATGGACAGAAATTCTCACAACTGTGGACTTGGAGCGGTAATCCGACCGATGAACCGCAAAAAATCTCTCTGCCTAATCTGCAACACATCACCAACGTTGAGGCCGTCGATTCGATTACCGTTAACGGCAAGCCGCAGATGATTCTGATGGGCGATGAAGGCAATGCTTCGCAGAAAATTACTGCCAAGTATATGTTGGTAGATTACAGTCAACTGGGTAAACAGTAAGTTATCTTGGCTACTGGATAAAAGGCCGTCTGAAACCATAAACTTTATGGTTTCAGACGGCCTTTTTGTTTTCATTAAAACGAGGAGATGGGTTTAAATACTCTAATCAACGGTGATTAACCCAAGAACGCGGACAGGTTTCAGACGGCCTTCAAGCCATTGATGACACGTTTGTAACAGGTATAAACCAATGCCGCGCAGGCCAGCCACATAAGGATATAGAAAGTCGAATGGAAGCTACCGTCGATTGCATACCATACGGCCAATGCGCCGATAAAGAATGCGCGGTCACTTTTGCCGAATGGCCCGTCATAACGACGGCCGTTGCCATGGACTTGTCCCAAAACGCCGCAAAACTCAGTCATTGCCGCCAGCCAAATAAACAGGGCGATTTGCACGCCGCCGAAGGGAACGATAAAGGCAAAAGGCAGATACAAAGCAGCATCGGCGGCAATATCGGTGATTTCATTCAAATAACCGCCTAATGCCGATTGCTGGCCGAACTCCCGTGCCAGCATGCCGTCCATTGCATTCAGCGCCATGCGGACAAACAACCAGATCGGCAAAAGCCAGAATAATGTGGATACACCTGCAAACAGTGCTAAAAGCAAACCGATCAAAATGGAAACGGCGCAGGCAAACAGGGTGACCTGATTGGCAGTAATACCTTTTTGATACAGCCGCTTAACCATGGGGAGCAACAGGTTTTGAAATTTTGGTTTCAGGGCGTAGATGCTCATAATTATGCTATATAAAAGAAAATGAAGTGCCGTGATTATAGACGAAATCCGTTATAATCCGTCAATCTTCGAATCACGCGGTTCGCAAACCTCCCGCGTTAACAAAACTAGGAATTTACTATGGAAAAACAGCAGGTACTCGTTATTTTTTCGGGCGGGCAGGATTCAACAACCTGCTTGATTCAGGCAATTCAAACATATGGCCGTGAAAATGTGCAGGTCATCACTTTTCAATATGGACAACGCCACGCTATCGAATTGGAGCGAGCGCGTTGGATTGCCCAAGATTTGGGTGTGAAGCAGACCATACTCGATTTGAGCCTGATGCAACAGATTACGCATAACGCCTTGATGGATGATAAGGCATACATTGAAACAGCTTCAGACGGCCTGCCCAATACATTTGTAGATGGACGCAATGCTTTGTTTTTGCTTTACGCCGCTATTTACGCCAAAGGGCAGGGAATACGCCATATCATTGCCGGCGTGTGCGAAACCGATTTTTCGGGTTATCCCGACTGTCGCGATGTGTTCGTCAAGTCGATGAATGTCACGCTGAATCTGGCCATGGATTACGCTTTTCAAATTCACACGCCCTTGATGTATTTAACCAAAGCGCAAACATGGGCGCTGGCGGATGAAATGGGTGTGTTGGATTATATTCGCGAGCACACACATACCTGTTATAACGGCGTGGTCGGTGGTTGCCATGAATGCCCAAGCTGTATTTTGCGCGATCGCGGTTTGTCGGAATATTTGGAAAGTAAAAAGGCCGTCTGAATTAAGAGGTACATCTATTTCCAATATCCAGTTGTGCGAAAAGGCCGTCTGAAAAATTCATTTCAGACGGCCTTTGGCTATGTATTTTGTTCTGCTTAGAACAGCACATCTGCCGGTTCGCTGCTTGTCGGAGCATCTTTCACAGGAGAAGAAGCAGGGGCAGTAGCTGGTTCAGAAGCGGCTTTAGGTGCAGGGGATGGGGCAGTAGCTGGTTCGGAAGCGGCTTTAGGTGCGGAGGTAGGAGCATCCGCCGGAGTGGTTACCGGTTTGGCCGCAGGTTTTGCCGGTTTCACCGGAGTCGGACGAACGATTTGTTTCGGTTCGGATGCTGCCTTGTTTGTATCGTCGGTAGCATCAACTTCGATTTCAGTGCCTTGAGGCAATACCACATCTTTAGCAGGAGCCGGTTTCGGCATGACTTTAGGTTTACTGTAAGCATCCGTGCCGCTGGTCCATGCCAAAGATTTCAAAGGCGATTTGAGTTTCACGCCTTTGGCGCAGGTCAGACAGTTTGCTGCGCCGGTGCGCCCTTTCAGGATTGCATCCACACGCGCGGCAGGAATGGTTTTACCGTGCGCTTTTGCCCAGGCGGCAATGCTTTTTTTCAGGGCAGCCGTATCAAGGTTTTTCTTGTCATAAGGGTCACGATAGGCAGCCAGCCACAAGTTTTGGTTGGCATCTTCGTTCAGGCTTGCCATTTGGTAGATAACGGAGGCAGGAGAACCTGTTGCGATGGTTTTGGCGAATTCCAATGCATCAGGCGATTTCATGCGCACGCAACCATGGCTGCGGACGCCGGGTACGCTGGCAGGGGCATTGGTGCCGTGGATACCAAGGCTTAATTTAGGGTCGCCAAGACGGACAAATACGGGACCCAGCGGGTTATTTGGGCCGGCCGGTACGCTTTTTACGCCGTCATTGCGTTCTTTTTGGATCGATTTAGGGATATGCCAAACCGGGTTGTAGGCTTTTGCACCGATTTTATGTTCGCCCAGGTTGGTTTGGGTCATGGCTTTGCCGACGGCAACAGGATAAATTTTGCTCAGTTTGCCGTTGTTGTAGAGGAACAAACGCTGTTGCGTAATATTGATAACGACGTGTTGTCCGGAAGAGGCGGGGGAGACGTCTGGAATAAGCGTGTTTGCAGCAGCGGCTGAAGTTAAAAGGGCGGCGGTCAGGCCGAACAGTATTTTTTTCATGTCGTCTTTTTTTGTAGGGTTTGAAATGAAAGTTTTTGGCGCATGATACCTGAAACTCTGTGTTTTTGTGAGAAAATATGCGCTTTCGGTATTGGAAGACAGTCAAACGGTCGGGTAGCGGCTGCGTGGCGGAAACGGTATGGGTGTGAAAGAACAGTATCAAGAAACGGAAGTTTTTTCTTTGGATTATGAGGGCAGGGGTGTTGCCAGAGTCGATGGGAAGACCGTATTTATCGGCGGTGCGCTGCCTGGGGAGCGTGTAACGTTTGTCAGACATAAAGAGAAAAAGCAGTTTGCCGAGGCTCAAGTTGAAAAGGTTTTGAAGGCTTCTTCCGAACGTGTCGAGCCCGCATGTTGCTATTTTGATACATGTGGCGGCTGTTCGCTTCAACATGTTTCTTTCGGAGCGCAAGTTGCATTAAAGCAACGGATTTTGGAAGAACAGTTGGAACGGATAGGTAAGGTCAAGCCGGAGATAATTTTACCCCCTTTATATGGTTACTCCTGGTATTATCGCGATAGGGCGCGTTTAAGTGTTTCGGTGGATAAGCAAGGCCGTCTGAAACTCGGTTTTCAGGCAAAAAAAAGCCATGATGTCGTCAATATCCGCCATTGCCATATTTTGCCTAAGCATGTGTCCGATAGATTGCCTGATGTCCGCAATTTGCTGCAAAAGCTGCATGATGACGGTGTAAAAGTGAAATTTGTTGAGTTTTATTGCGGGAAAAATGTGACGGTACTCAACATTCGTTTCGTAAATCAACCGTTTGAACAAATATTAAGCGAATTGTGTAATTGGTTTGATAAGATATTGTCGGGTGCTGAAAAGGCATGGCAAATATGGTTGCAGGATCATGCCGAGTCCTTGCCGTTTTACCCTGAGAACGCGCCTCCCCTGAACTATACTTTTGCTCAATTTGATGTGGAAATGCCTTATAAGCCTGGTGATTTTACGCAGATTAATGCGCAGCTAAACGAAGTGATGGTGGCAAGGGCTGTCAGACTTTTAAACCCTCAAAAAGGGGAGCGGATTGCCGATCTGTTTTGCGGTTTGGGCAATTTCAGTTTGCCACTGGCAAAAAGTGGCGCATCGGTTGTCGGTATTGAAGGTGCCGATTATCTGGTAGATAGGGCAAGGGAAAATACTCGTCTGAATCGTTGTGCCGAGAATATGACGTTTTCTGTTGCAGACTTATTCGATACCGATGAAAAGACTGTTGAGTCGTGGGGACGATTTGACAAGATGTTGCTGGATCCGCCGAGAAACGGGGCTTATGCTGTTGTCAGATCGCTACACAAGCCGTTTTTGCCTCAGAAGATAGTGTATGTTTCGTGTAATCCATCAACATTTGCACGAGATGCCGGTGTCTTGGTTGATAAGGGCTATAAGTTTAAGGCGGCAGGAATCATGAATATGTTTGCGCAAACCTCGCATGTTGAATCCATCGGTGTGTTTGAGTTGTAAATTGGTATCAAGTCCTTTATGTGAGTAGGGTTTTTAATGTAAAAATGAGTGCATTCATGTTATCATCATTCGTTTGGGGAATTAATAACGTTGAAGTTGCGTGTAAAGCAACAGATGTTAATAAATGCAGTTTGCAGCACAAGACCGGGAGGTGTTCTTGAACTATCAACTTTTAACTATTTTTTTGCTGGTGCTTTTTTTGCTGGTGTTGGTTTTTGTTCGTCATAAACAAAGTAACAATTCAGACAAACAAAGCGCACATGCATCAAAAAGCGGCCGTACGTCTGCTGCTCATACAGCCTCCTCTGAGGATGGAAACGACTGGATTGAGAAAGTCAACCAGACAGTTTCCAATGCGGATAATCAAGACTGGGAATGGGGTGGAAGCGGCTCAAACGATGCAACAGCTTCTGTTTCCGCACAAGAAGTCGATCCGTTGACCGAATATCAGGTTTATAAACAGTTCGGCTATGAGAGCAAAGCAGCGGAGTCTTTGGCCGGTTATCTCAATACTTTGGAAGACGGTGCTCCGGAAAAGCTGGTTCATGAATTAATCGGTTTGAATCTGCGTGTCGGCAATATCGACATGCTGGCGGATACGCTTGAGCGTCATAGTGCCTCCCTTTCTGAAGACGGCGTAGCCGAATACCTGAAAGCCGGTCTGGCTTTGGATTCTACTAACCTGCGCCTGCGTGTTTTTGCCGAGCATCATCTTGGTTGGAATATGCAGGAAGTGGACCGTCAAATTGGCGAACAAAGCGGTTTGGAAGTTGCTTCCGACGAGCATATTGCCTTTGAGAACGACTCGGTTGAGCGCATTGTCGTTCCAGGCATGGGCAAACGTGCGCCTATCGTATTAGGCAAGAAAGATTTTGGCGAAATCAGCCCTGAAGAGATGGGCGCGGTTATTGGTTTTGCCAAACCGGAGCGTAGTGCAAAAATCTTGAAAGACAAGATTAGCTACGAGACTGCTTTGCATCAATACAACAAAGCAATCCAAACTTCTGCGAAGCCCGCTGGTCTCATTATCGATGCCTTGCGTCTGGATTATCAGAATGAAGAAGTAGGGCAGTTTGCCAAGCATCTGTGGAAGCTTTACCACTCTTTGGGTCAATATGGCCGTCAAGTAAAAGAACGTATGCTTGGTTGGGGTTATAACCTTGGTTATCACGAAATTTTTGATGATTTGGAAAAAGGGCCGTCTGAACAGCAAATTAAAGAGATTGGCTTGAAACGCGGTTACATTCAGCCAAGTTCTTTGCAGATGAAAGCCAAATATCGTGAGTTGGTTCAAAAAGACTCTTCAGTTATCAGCGCCAGCTCTTCACCAGCTGATGAGGCTCTGAAAGAAGTGGAATCTTTGTTGGCTTATGGTCAATTGGATTTGGCCATCGGTACTTTGGAACAGGCTGTTTTGCAGTATCCTCAAGAATCGCAGTTGTACATTATCTTGTTTGATTTGTACGAACGCGTTGAAGATTGGGGACGTTTAGAACAATTTCTGCGCTTGTTGCGTGAGCGTGTTGTCAGCCTGCCTGAAGAGGTTGTCTTGGCAATGAGCCGTCTCTTGCAACGAATGAACCAATATTCAAAAAAATAAGATAATCGTAGAAAGTACGAGTGATGAATAATCATTTACCAAAAATTAAAACCATACGGGTTATGTTACAGGAGATGGGCGAGCAACAGCAGGCGGTATTCCGTATGGCATTTAAAATGCACAATACGACGAATTACGTCATCGTTTCCCCTGACTCTGATGAAAAACCGGATTTGGTATTGGTTGATACCGATACTCCGGCAGGTTTAGAAGCTTGGAAAGAGTCGAAGAAAACTTATCCGGAAGTACCTGTGGCTATGTTTTCTTCCGAGTTGCCGACAGTAACGACTCCTTATTTGGCTAAGCCGGTCAAATTCGATACCTTGTTTCCTGTTTTGCGCAGCCTGGCTCAAGGCGGCAATGTTTTTGAGCCGTCTGAACAACAAGCGGCTGAAGAGAATAAAAGACAATCAAATTCAGATGGCACAAGAAAAGCAACCATTCGCCGATTTAATCCAAATAAAGGCTTGTTGGGCGCGCTAAAATTTGCCAGTCAAGGACACCAAGATATTGCTGTCTTGCATGAAGGCAAGCCGATATTAATCGTGTTTCCTAGCATCCAGCGAGTACTGTTGACAGTCAGTGCCAACGAGTTGGAGAAATTGTGTAAGAACGATAACTTGGCTGTCGTGTGTAAGGCTGTTCCTGATAATCCTCAATGGAAAGAAAAAGCCAAAGTTACCATTATGTCATGCTTGTGGCAAATGGCTATTTGGACTGCATCAGGCCGTCTGATTTATCCGATGACGCCGCAAACTGTCTTTACACTCAAGCGGTGGCCAAACTTAACCCGTTTGGCACATGTTCCAGAATCTATGCGTTTGTCGGCATTTCTGACGAAAACGTCTGTTAATCTGAACATCCTCTATAAAGTCATGCCTTTAGAAATGCCTGATATTTTGAACTATTTATCGGCAACATATATGACAGGCTTTTTGGCGACAGATACAGAGTTTGCAACTGATGCGAACAATACGCCTTCATTGAACGAACAGATTGATGTGAATAGCAAAGACGTACCTGAAACAGCAATGAGCAAAGAGGCTCAAAAAATTGCCGGTCCGTCGAAAGAACAACCTCGCGGCCTGTTACAACGCCTGATGCGTAAGTTGCTGGGTAAATCGTAAAGGACACGTCATGAAAGAAAATAAAATTATCTTTACCGGTCCTGTTGGCGTAGGTAAAACCACTGCAATTTCAGCTTTATCTGATGAACCTCCGGTTCAAACCGATGCATCCGCATCCGATATTACACTTGTCCGTAAGGGGTACACGACTGTGGCGATGGACTACGGTGTCATTCATTTGGATAAGGAAACTAAGGTTCACCTGTATGGTACGCCTGGTCAGGAGCGTTTTAATTTCATGTGGGAAATTCTGAGCCAAGGCAGTATGGGCTTGGTGCTTCTTTTGGATAATACAAGAAGCAATCCATTGAAAGACTTGCAATTCTTCTTGGATGCATTCCGGGAGTTGCTGAAAAAAGCGCCTCTGGTTGTAGGGGTAACGAAGATGGATATCCGATCCTTACCAAGCGTGGATGTTTATCAAAAATATTTAGCACAGAATAATTTTAATGTACCGGTTTTTGAGATTGATGCGCGTCGAAAAGACGATGTAAGACAATTGGTTACTGCCATGTTGTTCTCAATTGACCCCGGATTAGAGGTATAAGATGGAAGCGACACTCTCTTTACAAGCAAATTTATATCCTAAGATTACACCGGCGGGTGCGTATTATGCTGTTTCAAGTGATACGCCCAGTGCCAGCAGAACTTTATTGTATGGTCTGTTGCGTGCAGAGCCGTCTGAAACCATCAGCAGCGAAAAAATCTTGGCGTGGGCGGATACCAGCGACATCAATACCGCTTTGAATCTGCTGTACCGTCTCCAACGCTTGGAATTCTTGTATGGTGATGAGGAAATCAGCACAGACGATATCCATTTGACTGACGAGCAATTGCCTACATTGTTGGAACAGTTGTCTAATTCTGGCAAAGCTTTATTGGCTGATGAAAACGGTTTGTATTTTGCCAATGCCAATTTCCATCACGAGGCTGCGGAAGAGTTGGGCCTTTTGGCGAGCGAAGTGGCCAAAATGGAAGACAATCACCGTCTTTTGATTCGCAATAACCTGCATATCAATAATAGCGCATGGGGTATTTGTGATCCATCAGGCCAAAGTGAATTGACCTTTTTCCCTCTGTATATTGGCATGACCAAGCTGATTTTGGTAATTGGCGGAATGCCTGACTTAAATAAAGAGGCTTTTGTTACTTTGGTTAAAGTGCTGTACCACCGATACGGCAGCCGTTGATTTTTGCCTGACCGATATTTATTTTAGAATGGAGCGACTATGCAACAACTATTAATCTCTGTATTAAGCGATTTGAACAATACCTCTGCTGATATCACTGCTTCTGCAGTTATTTCTACAGACGGCCTGCCGATCGCAACCATGCTGCCTTCCCACCTGAATGCAGACCGTGTAGGCGCGATGTCGGCAACGCTTTTGGCATTGGGCAATCGTTCCGTGCGTGAGTTGGCTTGCGGTGAGTTGGATCAGGTAATGGTTAAAGGTAAAAACGGCTATATTCTGTTGAGTCAAGCAGGTGAAAAAGCAGTGTTGGCATTGATGGCAAAAGAAAGCGGTAAATTGGGCTTGATTTTGTTAGATGCGAAACGTGCAGCCAAACAAATTGCTGAAATCTTATAAAAGTTTTATAAATTAAAAAGATATAAAAATAGGGGCTGTACTAGATAACTAGGGAAATCTAATTTCAGGTTAGAATAATCCCTATGAGAAGAAGCCGTTTAAGTCAGTACAAACAAAACAAACTGATTGAGCTGTTTTATTGCAGGTGTTACCGCACGCACAGCAGCGCAATTAGCCAGTGTTAATAAAAACACAGCAGCCTATTACTTTCATCGTTTACGTGTACTGATTTTTCATAACAGCCCGCATCTGGAAATGTTTGATGGCGAAGTAGAAGTTGATGAAAGCTATTTTGGCGGGCAGCGCAAAGGCAAACGCGGTCGCGGTGCAGCCAGCAAAGTGGTTGTATTCGGGCTTCTGAAGCGCAACGCAAGGTTTACACCGTTGCTGTGCCCAATACACAAACTGCCACTTTATTGCCGATAATACGTGAGCAAGTAAAGCCTGACAGTATTGTTTATACTGATTGTTACAAAAGCTATGACGTACTTGATGTGAGTGAGTTTAGCCACTTTCGCATTAATCACAGCACACATTTTGCTGATCGACAAAATCACATCAACGGAATTGAGAACTTTTGGAATCAGGCAAAACGCCACTTACGTAAGTTTAACGGCATTCCCAAAGAGCATTTTGAACTGTATTTGAAGGAATGTGAATGGCGTTTTAACCACGGTGAAATAAAAGTTCAAATTTCTATTTTAAAACAATTAGTAAAGCAGAATTTATTCTGGTTATCTAGTACAGCCCCTAAAAATATTTTTGTTTTTATATAGATTGTTGCTTGACAGATTTCTGATATTTTCTATATAATTCCATCTTTAATTCCCCGATAGCTCAGTCGGTAGAGCGACGGACTGTTAATCCGCAGGTCCCTGGTTCGAGCCCAGGTCGGGGAGCCAAATTTTAAAACCACCATGTTGCATGGTGGTTTTTATTTTATCTATTTATTAGTATTTTTAACATATTGATAATGCGTGGTGAGATGGTTGTACTTAATGCTTCAATTTTCAGACGGCCTACCAGCATATTTAAATATCTCATTTATTTTTTAAGCTATACATAATATTTATAGAAAAATAATATCTTATTGTTATCTATGGAAAACTCACATACATTACATTCTTCATCACGCTTTCGGTTCGCATTAAAAAATGCGGCATGGCACTTGTTGATTAGTCTGATTTTGGCAGGATTGGCCGCTTTGTTGGTATTTGGAGTTTGGTATCCTTATCCGTATGCCGAGCTGACAGGTGGATTGGCTTTATATAAACTGGTCATTTCAGTAGATATTGTTTGTGGTCCGTTGCTGACTTTGATTCTTGCCAGTCCGAGCAAGAAACTTAAAGAGAGGATTGTTGATTTTTCCTTAATCGGCATGATTCAGCTGGCTGCTTTGATTTATGGTTTATATAGTGTATCTTTGGCACGTCCAGTGGTTGCTGCATTTGAAACCGATAGGATAAATGTGGTAACTGCTGCAGAAATTGATGTAAATGATTTGAGCCATGCCCCGAAGGATTTGCAGGATTTATCTTGGTTTGGCGCGCGTCGTGTTGGGTTGCGTGAAGCAACGGGTCCGGATGAAGCTAACCAAAGTCTTGATTTGTCTTTGAAAGGTGTTGAACCGAGTATGAGGCCTTCTTGGTGGTTGCCAGATTCGCAGCAGGAACGTGAGAAAATTCGTAAGGCAATGAAACCGTTGTCTGTCTTGGCAAAAGCCCGTGGCATGAGTGAGGAGTCAATTTTTAAACAGGCTTCGCTGGAAAACGATGGGAAAGAATTGTATTTCTTGCCATTTACCAGTGCGCGAAGTAAAGAATGGGTTGTGATATTGAATGATCAGGCAGATTTCTTGGGTTATGCGCCGATTGATGGTTTTATCAAGTAGAAAAGGCCGTCTGAAAGCTGGCAAGTGATGGTATAGGCTGTTTTTAAAAGAAGATATGCTGTCAGACTTTGCCTTTCTTTCGTCAAACTGATAAACTGTTTGCCATTATTTTTGACCGAGGCATAAATTTTTCATGAAAGACGCAGAGCAGAGTAGTTGTTATACCGCTTCTTTCCCTTTATTTATGTCCGAACTTTGGCAGTCTGTCCGTTTTAAGCGGAACGGCTGCCTTTTTGTATTTTAAAGGAACACAATCATTATGGATTTCAGTTGGTTGGCAGAGCCGCATACTTGGATAGGCTTTGCCACGCTTCTGGTTTTGGAAGTTGTTTTAGGTATTGATAACCTTGTTTTCGTAGCGATTTTGGCAAACAAGGTTAAACCATCGCAACGTGATAGGGCGCGGATAACGGGCTTGGGTTTGGCCGTTGTTATTCGGATTTTCATGCTGGGCTTTATGGCGCACATCATGACGCTGACGCGTCCTTTGTTTGAGCTGGGAGGCTTGGAGATTTCCGGTAAAGATATGATTATGTTTGCCGGCGGTATTTTCCTGCTTTATAAAGCGACTACTGAGTTGCACGAACGCCTTGAAGGCCACAATCAATTTGCTGTTGCTGAAGGGCAGAAGAAGCATTCTGCTTTTTGGGGCGTTGTGGTGCAAATCTTGATTTTGGATGCGGTTTTCTCTATCGATTCTGTCATTACGGCAGTGGCGATGGTGGATCATATTGTGGTGGCAATGGGTGCGGTTGTTGTGGCAATGACGGTGATGATTTCCGCCAGCAAACCGTTGACTGCTTTTGTCGACAAGCATCCGACCGTCGTGATGTTGTGTTTGGGTTTCTTGTTGATGATTGGTTTCAGTCTGATTGCGGAAGCCTTCCATTTCCATATTCCGAAAGGCTATTTGTATGCGGCGATCGGCTTCTCGATTTTGATCGAACTGTTTAATCAGGTTTCGCAAAAGAATGCCCGTAAAAATGACTACATCAGCACTTCTTGGCGTAAGCGCACCGCTGAAAATGTGTTGGGTATGATGGGTATCCGCGAAAGCATTTTGGCAAAAGCAGGCGATAATGGCGGCGATGACGAGCATTTTGAAGAAAACGAAAAATCCATGATTCGCAGTGTGCTGACTTTGGCGGAGCGTCCGATTATGGGCGTGATGATTCCGCGTCGGGAGATCGAGAAATTGGATATTTCCCAAAGTCGGGAAGAACAAAATACGCAGTTGAAAAATACGCCGTATAGCCGTTTGTTGGTTGTCGGTAAGGCGGGTGTAGATGAGCCTTTGGGCTATATCAGTAAAAAAGATTTGCTGAACCAGCTGCTTGAATCGGGTGAAATCAATATTCAGACGGCCTTGCGCCAACCGTTGATTTTGCCGGACAGTACGACGGCGTTGAATGCGATTGAATTGTTCCGTCAAAGCAGCGCGGATTATGCGTTGGTGGTGGATGAATTTGGCGCAGTGTTGGGTATGGTGACCATGAAAGATTTGTTGGAAACCATTGCCGGTGAATTCCCCGAAGAGTTTGAGCGTGAGGAAGAAGAAGCTGTTCCGGCCAGTCAGGATGAAACGCTGTCTGTGGATGGTGCATTGGAGTATGTGGAATTGGCTTCTCAATTAAATCTGCCTGCTCAAGAGGAAGATGCGGACTTCCATACCGTTGCCGGCTTGATTATGGAGGAGTTACAAAGTATTCCTGATGTGGGCGACTTCATTGATTATCATGGCTGGCGTTTTGAAGTGGTTGAGAAGGATGGGCAACGTATTGCCCGTGTGAAAATCAACCGTTTGCCGGAAGAAGAATAAGTAAAGGCCGTCTGAACCCTGAACTGGCCCCCAAATCTTGGACACTCATAAAAGCCTATTCAGGCGCTCTGTGTAAGCTGGGTTCTGTATGCGACAGGACTCAGCTTTTTCAATTTCAAACTGCAACGCTCGCGGTTGTAGTAATCCATATAGTCATCTATCTGCTTCATCAATTCGTCCACCGTCAATTCACCTGCGTTATAGAAACACTCCGTCTTCAACACCGCAAAGAAACTCTCCATCGGCGCATTGTCCCAGCAGTTCGCCTTACGCGACATGCTTTGAATCATGGAATGCTCCGCAAGCAATTCCCTATACCCCGCCGTACGGTACTGCACACCCTGGTCGGAATGAAGCATCGTTCCTTCGCCGGTCAGCCGGGGGGCGGCTTTTTCGAGCATTTCCTTCACCATTTCGCTGTTAGCATTGCGGCTCATGGCATAGGCGACGATTTCGCGGTTGAACAGGTCCAAGATCGGCGAGAGGTACAGTTTGCCGTCCTTTCCTTTGAGTTCGGTCACGTCGGTCAGCCATTTTTCGTTGGGCTTTTCGGCTGTGAATAGGCGTTTGAGGAGGTGTTCCGATATTTCGCCCATGGCGGGATGGCGGTAGGCTTTTTTCGCCCGTATGAGGGCTTTCAGTCCTAGCTGCTTCATCAACCGAGCTGCTTTTTTGCGGTTCCAATCCAATGCTGCGGCAATGCGCCTTTGCCCGTAGCGTCCTTTATGCCGTTCGTAGATTTCGGCGATAAGGGCTTTGTCGGCTTCATCGGGGTCGGGTCGGTCTTGGTGGTGGTAGTAAAAGCTGCTTTTGGGCAGGTTTGCGATGTGCAGCAGGTATTTGGGCGGGTGTTGCGCCCTCAGTGTTTGGACGGTTTGGCTTTGTCCTTTTCGGTCCGCTTTTGGCTGAGGGCTTTTAACTCCTTTAGGTAGGCAACCTTTGCGCGCATATAGCACAACTCTTCGATAAGCTCTGCCTGTGTTTTTTCTTGGTCGGGTTTGTCGGCGATAAAGGGGTTTTTGCGGTGTTGGGGCATGGTTTTGGATTGGGGATGTTCGAGTGCGCCGATGCCGCCTTCTTGATAGGCGCGTATCCATCGTCGCAGGTGGGTTCGGGAGATGCCGTAGTGGTCTGCGGTACGCTGTTGGCTGCGTATGTGCAGGTAGTGGAGTACGGCTTGGTATTTGAAGTGTAATGTATATTTGCTCATAAAAAAAACTGCACCTTGTGAGTTGGAGGGGGGATGTCCAACTTTTGGGGTGCAGTTCAAACGTTTCAGACGGCCTTTTTATTGATTCAACTTTAGTTGCCGTAATGTCCTGATCCTAAAATTCGGTGTGAATGTGCGCCGGTTGCATGGTGGGGATTGCTCGGAACTTGATTGCACCAACAGGCTGCAAGCCAGGCAAAAGCGGCTGCTTCGACCCATTGCGGGTCAAGATGGAGCTTGGCTGTGCTGTGCAATTTGGTGTCGGGAGAAAACAGGGTTTCCAAGTCTTGCATCAAAATCGGATTGCGGATGCCGCCGCCGCAGATATAAAGATTATGAATCGCCGGAGCAGCTTGTTTGGTCGCATCAAAAATGGTTTGTGCAGTATAAAAGACCAATGTACGTATCACATCTTCCGGCTTTTCATTACCTTTCAGACGGCCTTGAAGCCAGCTTAGGGAAAACAACTCTCGGCCTGTACTTTTCGGATAAGGGCGGCTGAAGTAAGGATGGTCGAGCAGGGAAGCGAGCAGGTCAGGGAGGACTTCGCCTTGTACGGCTTTTTCCCCGTTTTTGTCGTAAGGCTGCTGCCAAATATGTTGCATCCATGCGTCCATCAACATATTGCCGGGGCCGGTATCGAAGCCGAAAGAAGGGGTGTCGGGCGGGAGGATGCTGATATTGGAAATGCCGCCAATGTTGAGTACGGCACGGGTTTCATTCGCATCTTGAAACAGTGTTTCGTGAAAAGCTGGGACGAGGGGCGCACCTTGACCGTTGCAGGCAAGGTCGCGGCTGCGGAAGTCGCCGACCGTGAAAATGCCGGTCAGTTCGGCCAATAGTGGGAGGTTGACCAGTTGAATGCTGTAACCGTGTTCAGGCGCATGGCGGATGGTTTGTCCGTGGCAGCCGATCGCGGCAATGTCTTTGGCCGACAGGTTTTGTTCTGCCAATAGTTGTTGGACGGTTTGGGCGTATAGGCGGCTGAGTGTTTGCGCCAGGATATTGCTTCTGTGCAATTCATTTTCGCCTATGTCTTGCAGTGCCAATAATTCTTGGCGCAGGCCGTCTGAATAGGGTAGAAAGCTATGAGCAACGGCGCGTTGCCATTGCTTGCCCTGCATTTGAATCAGTACGGCATCGGCACCGTCCATGCTGGTTCCGGACATGATGCCGATATAGTATTGGGGTTGCATTTCGGTTACAGAAAGAGAAGGTAAAATGACATTTTAACGCCTTTTGACGTTTTTACGGGAATTTCGGCATTTAATGTAAATAGTTGGTGCAAGAAAGATTACAAAAAGGTTAAAATAACGCGACTCAACATGTTTTCCAAAAGGAAACTTTCCATGGCTCAAACTCAGTCGAGTGCGAACTTGAAGCTGATTAATACGGTTTTTGCCGCTATGCTTGTGGGCATGGTCGGCTATTTTATTTATTGGGGCTTGGGTTATACCCACTACAACCACTCCGGCCTGTTTATCCTTGCTACCTTTTTCGGCGTCTTCATGGCGTTTAATGTGGGTGGTAACGATATTGCCAACTCTTTCGGTACAAGTGTCGGCTCCGGCACTTTGACCATTCCGCAAGCCTTGCTGATTGCGGCAGTATTTGAAGTCAGCGGCGCAGTGATTGCTGGCGGCGAGGTAACAGATACTATCCGTAAGGGTATTGTCGATTTGAATGGCATGCATCTGGATCCGATGCAGTTTGTCTTCATTATGATGTCTGCGCTTTTGGCTGCGGCATTGTGGCTGCTTTTCGCATCGCACAAAGGTCTGCCGGTTTCCACTACACATGCCATTATCGGCGGTATCGTCGGTAGTGCTCTGTGTATGGCGGCATTGAACGGTGTGGATTCTGTTGCGTTGATTCAATGGGACAAGTTGGGCGAAATTGCCTTATCTTGGATATTGTCTCCGGTTTTGGGCGGCATCGTTTCCTATCTGTTGTTTTCACGAATTAAGAAAAATGTTTTAGACTACAACTCTTGGGCTGATAATACGCTCAAAGGCATCAAGCTGGAGAAGAAAGCTTATAAAGAAGAGCATCGCCTGTTTTTTGAAGCCTTAAGTGAATCTGAAAAAGTCGAATACGCCACCAAAATGGCGCACGATGCCCAAATCTATGATGAGCCGGACTTTGATCCTGAAGAATTGCAGTCTGAGTATTATCGCGGTCTGCACCGCTTTGACAGCCGTAA